>DMTJ01000612.1 GCA_003477185.1 Lentisphaeria bacterium | reverse complement strand
CTCATGTTCCGACCACTGGCGATGCACCACCAGCGCGAGCCCAAGCAGGGCAAACCAGATCAGCAGAACCAGCGGGATCCAGAATCCCAGGGTCTCCATCCAGGCACCCCACGGCGGATCTCCGGGCTTGCCGTCTCGTCCTTGGATATATTCGAGCAGCACGCCGCTCTCATCGCCCGACACGTCCACAAGCATCTGGTTGGGTGTGTACGAGAGAATATCAGAATTCTGCCAGGCGATCTTGGTCTTGGCGTAGTGATGCGGCAGGATAATGCTGCTGGGAAACGTCCGCATCAGCCCCGAGCCCGGGATACAGCAGGCTGCCAGAGTCAGCCCCATGGCCAGTGCCACCTCGGGCCCGGTCAGCGCCAGCTTGCGTGCCACACCGTAAACCGCTCCGTTTGCCACCAGTATCAATACGAGCGTGCCATAGACACTGAACGGCATGTTGTTCCCGATTAGGAACGTGCCTTGCAGCAAGCTGTCGTTGAAATAGGTGAGCCCGGTGATTAGGAACACGCCCAGAAATCCGAGCGATCCGCCGCGTAGCCAATTACGGAGCGTCATACGGAAGAAACCAAGCTAATCATCTTGTCGAGCGTGGGCAATTTTCACCATCAATTTGGCGCAGAATCTGAGATTGTGCTCAGATGAGTAAACCAAAACAGTATCGTGTCGGACCTGTCAATCAAATGAGGGCACATCATTTGGGCACCACATATATAGACGTCACTAATGCGTCCGTTCCTCGCGTAAGATTCGGCGGTGTCTCGATCTGAATGCCAGTACCGATAAACATCACCTCGTAGCTTTGCGGATTGACCTGTGGCCTGCACAGTAACTGCACGGATGCGAACTGAGCGACTGAATGGAGGAAGGCGATGAGCCTGAGCGATGAACTGGAAAAACTGCAGGAGTTGCACGCCGCTGGCGCGTTGACTGACGAGGAGTTCGAGACGGCGAAGGCCGCGCTGTTGAAAGAAGACCGCGATGTGATCAAGGATCTTGGAACTGGAGTGGGTGATTTAATGAAAGACGAAGACACATATCTGCTGTGCATGCACCTGACACAGCTGCTTGGCTACTTGATCCCACTCGGCGGGCTGATCGTCCCCATCGCGATGTGGGTCGCGAAGAAGGACACCTCAAGCGCAGTGGATGAGCATGGGAAAATGATTGTAAACTGGATCATTTCGCTTTTTCTCTATTCCGTGGTCTCCGGGCTACTCTGCCTGATTGTCATCGGCTTCATCCCGCTGATCATCCTTGGTATCCTCACCGTGGTCTACCCGATTATCGGGGCCATCAAAGCCAAGGAAGGCGTCCTCTGGCGCTACCCGCTGACCATCAATTTTCTCTAGGAAAATTGAAGTTTGAAGGGTGAAATCTCCTCCTCCAAGTGCCCCCTGGCCGGTCCCATCTTTGTTTGAAAATTGGACATTCGTTGGCTTGGCCGGCCTCTGGCTGTTGGACAGTGGAAGTTCATTCTCCATTCAGGCCTGGGAGCCAGAGCGCTATCTCCGGCCAGATAAACACCGCCGCGACCACCAACGCCTGGATAATAATGAACGGAATGATCCCACGGTAGATCTGATGCGTCGATACTTCCGGCGGTGCGACGCCTTTTAGATAAAATAGGGCGAACCCAAACGGTGGCGTCAGAAACGACGTCTGCAGATTCAGCGAGATCAAGATGCCCACCCAGATCATGTCAAGGCCAAAGGCCTGGCAGATTGGCATCAACACTGGCACAAAGATGAAGATGATCTCGATGAAATCGATGAAGAAGCCAGCGATAAACATCACCAGCATCGCCAGCAGTAGGAACTGAAGCGGGCCGAGCTGGGCGTTCTCCACGGTGTGCTGCAACAGCACGTGCCCATTCAGGCTGCGAAACACCAGCGAGAATGCGGTCGCCCCGATCAGAATCATAAAGACCATGCTGGTGAGCAAGGCCGTCTCGCGGCTGACCCCGCGCAGCGTTTCCAGGCTCAGCTTGCCGCGAATCGCCGCCAGCACCCCCGCGCCCACCACACCCACAGCCGATGCTTCGGTAGGAGTTGCGATTCCCGCAAAGATCGAACCGAGAACACCCAGGACCAAGAGCACCGGCGGGATCAGCGCGCGTGCGATCTTCGCAACTGAGACGTTCTTTGCGAATTCCGCCCGCTCTTCCTCAGGTACCAGCGGCATCCACTCGGGCCGCACTACCCCCAAGATCACAATCCACAGCAGGTACATGCCCACCAACATCAGGCCGGGAATGACAGCAGCCAGAAACATGTCGCCGATCGGTTCTTGGAGCTGACTGCCCAGCAGCACCAGCACGATACTGGGCGGAATAATCTGGCCCAATGTCCCGCTTGCACAGATCGTCCCCGTACACAGCGGCACATGGTAGCCACGACGTAACATCGTCGGCAGGCTCAACAAGCCCATGGTCACCACCGTGGCACCCACGATCCCGGTTGACGCGGCCAGCAGCGCCCCCACCAGCACCACCGTTATTGCCAGCCCGCCCCGAATCCTCCCCAGCAACTGTGCGCAGGTTTCCAGCAGTTCCTCGGCAATACCCGACTTCTCCAGCATGATGCCCATAAAAATGAACAGCGGGACCGCGATCAGCACGTAGTTCTCAAGAATGCCCCAGATGCGCAGCGGCAGGAACCCTAGGGCTGCGGTTTTTCCGTAGGCGAAGGCAAACAGCACCGAGACGCCACCAAGGGCAAAAGCCACCGGGAAGCCAGTGAGCAACACCAGGAACACCCCGCAGAACAGCAACACCGCCGGATGAGGGGCAGCAATGCCGAGTGCAAGCACAAAGAAGGTAGCTGCGATTTTCATGGCGCGGACTATAGCCCGCCTGCCGCTTTTGGCAGCTTGCCATCCGTAGCCTTAGGCTCCGGCAAGAAGTCGCGGGGCTGATCATGAATTGCCTTCCCCTCGCGCCAAAGCCTCACTGCCCAGATTGCAGCAAGGATTGCCCCGACCCCGGGGATAAAAAGGATGACAAAGCCAAGAGCATGCCAGAACTTCATCCACATGTAATGGAAGATTCTAGTAGTGTCGGGGTCCGTAAGCTGGGAGGTACGGGCCCTCGTGCGATCTTTGGAGGTTGGGTAGCAGCAGTTCAGTGTGAACTGGACGGCCGTGGTCTGAAAAAACACTAAGAGGATCAGCGGCGGGATGATGCTTTTGCAGAGAATTGAGCCGGTCACAATGAATACACAAGGGACAGCTAGTGCCTTGAGTGCCCCAACAATTGGGTCACGCAGGAACAACGCGAGTGCCTCGGGGGTGGCGCGCAGCGGAAGCGCGCGGAGGTCGTGGTGCTGACGACTCAGGTGGTTATAGCGCGTCAAGGCCTCACACACAAGCGCAAGAATGCCCGTCGCTGCCAGGGAGACACCAAATATCGCGCCCGGCAGTGCCGAGGCGTCGGCAACAGCCCTACCGCATCTATACAGAATTGCGGTTCCGGCGAGACAGATCAAGAAGCGTCCCCAGTTCGACAGCCTGCACAGGCAATGATAGCGGACGTACCATTCCGCGGGAGAGCCAGTGATGCGTCGTGAGCGCCGCTGCTCCCGCTTTCCCGTATGCTTCGTTAGCTTTGTCTCGTACACGCGGGCGTACGCTCCTTCTTGTAACAGGCTCACTGCGGCCCAATACAGGCCGATCACAATTGCGTGACCGAGGAGGCAAACCAAGCAGGCGTTCGCCGAGGCATCGGAGGAGTAGATCCAGACGGTCGCCGCGATCGCCAGCATAGCCGTTGCGCCGCCAAAGATTGCGATCACCATCAGCCGCACGAAGACTCTAAGCAGGCGGAGCAGCCAGCTCAGTAATATGACGGCGAAGGTCGCCAGCAGCAGATGGATGACCAGCGCCCAGTTGCGCAGCACGTTGTCGCCGGACAGCCCCAGAAATGGCAGCAGAGCCAGCAACGTTGCGAAGTGGCCAAGCACTTTGTTAGGCAGCACGGCCAGCAGGGCCTGTACCGGTCGGGCACCTGTAATGCGAATCAGCTGCAATTCGTCGGTGATGTCCTGTTCCTTACTCAAGGTCTGGACCGCCGACAGCAGGATCAATATCGTCGGGATACTGAACAGCAGCAGAAACGGAAGGCGGGCATCAAACCAGTGGTAGAGCCCAACGATTACCAGCCCCAAACATGCGCCAGTGATCTGCATACCGCGCTGGCTTCCCAGCCTGGCCAGCGCATACTCCAGGCAACAGTCCCGGGTGGGTGTCAATCGGTGACCGCGTGAACCTGACGTTTGGGCATGATCTCAAGCATGCGCTCCACGGAACGACGGGCGCGTGTGCGAATTGGCTCGGGGACCTCGACGATGTAACGCATATCACGCAGCGCATCGCGCGTTTCCTCGAGCGTGATCTCATTCATGTGCGGGCAGCGAATGCTGCACATGCGAAGCATCTCCTTCTCCGGATTCTCAGCGGCGATATTGTCCGCCATGCTGCATTCCGTGAGAATCAGAAAGTGCTTGGCTGGGCTGGCCTGGACAAAGCGCACCATAGCCGTCGTGCTGGCCGAAAAATCTGAAGCCTCGACCACATCTGGCGGGCATTCCGGGTGCGTCAGGACTATCACATCTGGGTAGCTCTCGCGCGCTGCTGCGATGTCCGCAACCGTGAACTTCTCGTGCACCTCACAGCGCCCGTGCCAGCCGATCATTTGGTAGTCCACGTCGGCACTCACCTTGGGGTCGCGCGTTGGTACGATGATGTGCTTCCCCGTTTCCCGGGCCACATTCTTGGCCAAAAACTCGTCTGGCAGAAAAATGACAGTCTCCGATCCCAGGGATTCTACGACCTCATTGGCATTGCCCGAGGTGCAGCAGATATCGCACTCGGCCTTCACATCCGCGTAGGTATTGATGTACGTCACCACGGGAACACCCGGGTACTTTTTCCTTAGGTCCCGCACATCCTGAGCGGTGATGCTTTCCGCGAGCGAGCAGCCCGCCTTGCGAGCCGGAATGAGCGTCGTCTTATTTGGGTTCAGGATATTGGCGGTTTCCGCCATAAAGCGGACGCCGCAAAAGACGATCACATCCTGCTCCGCTTCCGCGGCGATGCGGCTGAGTTCCAGCGAATCGCCGACAAAGTCCGGCACCGTATGAAACAGCGCAGGCTCCATGTAATTATGGCCCAGAATAATCGCATTCCGCTCAATCTTGAGTCGTTCGATCTCCGCGACCAACTCGGCCTTAGCCTCGAGTTCGAACTCCGGAATCACTGAGCCCACCTTTTCCTTCATCAAGGCCAAGGCATCAGCAGCATTTGTCGGGTGTTGATTCATCGTCTGATCTCGTCTAGCTAGCGGAAAATACCGAAATCTAGCAGTCTGTTCGAGTTTAGCCCGATTAATTCATGCGATTTCGTCGTAAGAGGCGTCCGAGCGTGAGCTCAACCTGGGAGCGCAGGCGTCCCGCCTGCCCCATAATGCACAGCTGCGGCTCGTCCTTGTGCGTCCAAAGAGGTTTGCTACAGTGCGGGCAAGTCGCCCGCGCTCCCGGAAAAGTCGACCACAAAAGGATTCGCAAAAAGGGTCTGGCGGGGAAGATCAACCACTGATGAACACCGATGGACACTGATCAGGCGAGACGACAATGAGGGGCTGCATGACTGCTGGTCTTGCTTGGGTAGAGTCGATCATCATGACAATCGACGCCCCAAAAACTGTCGGAGGGAGTGACAAGTGGGAACGTAAGGTGTGGGCATACGTATACTCCATTCTGGGGACGTCAGGCATGGCGCGCGGGGAGGTGCGGTGGATAACCGATCAGTCCGATTAGATCCTATCCAAATTCCTTCCCACTTCAGGGCGTCGGGCGTTTTTGCCAGCGGCCGATGACAAAGCAGGAGTTCCAGGAAAACTGGAAGGGGGCGATCAGTCGCTCTAGGAACAGCAAGGGCGGGGCGTAGTATTTCTTGGCCCCCACGGGAAGCCGGAAGACCATGGAGTTGTAGACGAAGAGATAGGCGATGTTGCCCTTATAATACTCGAAGTCGACATGATAGCTGTCTGCGAACTCCGCACGGAGTGCCTTCATGTCCAACGCTTCTTCGTTTTCTTCGAATAATCCATCCTGCCCGTACCAGACGCGGCGCAACAGGTCGAAGAATGATCCTTTGTGAGGCTCGAAGAAGAGCAGCATGCCGCCAGGCTTGAGGATGCGATGGATTTCACGGAGAGCCCCGGGGACATCGGGTTGGACATGATGAAGCCCACCGATGACGCTGACGTAGTCTACGCTCTCGCTATCCAGTCCGGTATCCAGGATGGAGGCGCAGATTCCGGTGCTGCCTTGGCAGTGGCGCTCGTAGCTTTTTACTTGCTCGGGGGAGACATCCAGGCCCATGGGCTTGGCACCCCGGGCGCGCACAAACTCTGAGACTTCGCCCTGCCCGCACATTGCGTCGAGAAAGGTCGCGCCATTGAGCTCTAGCCCGCGCAATAAGGGGCCAAAGACGAAGCGATGGCGGTAGCGAATGCTCTGGGGATCGCCGTAGTGGGCGTTGTATTCTTCGCTGATGGCGTCGTAGTGCTGCGCCTGCTTCTGCTCGAGGTCCATCATGCCTCCGGCTTGGTGCCTACTACGGACCAGCTGTAGCCATGACGATGAAAGGCGTCTACATCGACGAAGCCAGCTTCTTCGAGTACAGAGATGGCTTCGTGTCGGCGATAATACTTGGCATAGGCTGGATTAAGCTGGTCGTAGATATTCCAGACTCGCTTCTCGGGAGTCAGCTTGGCGATCACTTCGCGCATATACTTTGCCAGCGGGAGCGGCAGGAAGCGGCAAAGCCAGACGTAGATGACCAGCGGGATGTCCATCAGTCTACTCACTAGCTGTAGTGCCCAATGTGGCAGGTGAGAGGTGATCATCCGCATCGGCAGTACGACTGCCAGATAGGGGACATTCCCCTCCCAGCCGTAGACCCAAATCGTGATCTTGCCGCCTGGCTTCAGGGCTCGAAAAGCGGCTTCGAGTACCGGCTTGGGGTCGGGGATGTGGTGGATGACGCCGAAGGAGAAGACAAGGTCGCAGGCTTGGTCCAGGTCGATCTCATTGCCTGGACAGCGGATGCCAGTGACCTTCTCCCGCGCATGCTCGGTGTTTTCCAGCATGACATCGTAGGCGTCTGACGGTTCGACGGCGGTGACGTGCCCTGCTCCGGCTGCGAGCAGCATGTTTACGATTCGGCCGGTTCCACTGCCAATATCCAGCACGTGCTGGCCTTCGATTTCCTCAACGGGAACCAGAGGGAAGGCATCCTTGAACAGCTCGATCGAGCCGTAGTAGCCATCGTTGTCCCGGAAGTTGGTCCATTGCACGCCGAAGTCGTCAATGGTTTTGGCTGTCTGGTCTTTGCTCACGGTGTGAATTCTCGGGCGATGGTTAGGCGTCGCGAGGTCGCGGTTGGCAGTTCAGGGCGGTGCTGGATGCGGCAGCGATGCCAGGCGACAAACACCGCTAGGCCCCAAAGTTCCCATCCGTACGAGCGCCTGCCGCTCAAGTGCATGCGCAGTGTATCCTGAACCTGCGAGGGTGCAAGTACTTCTGTGGCATTGACGCTCTCTTCGGAGAGCAGCTCAGTGAGTGGATCTCGCATCGGGCCGCGCAGCCATTCGTGGATGGGAATGCTGAACCCCTGCTTGGGGCGTTCGCTGATCTCAGGCCCATAGATGTCGTGGGCAGCTGTGCGAAGCAAGTGCTTCAGGGTGCCGCCAGCGTAGGTCATCGACTGGGGGAGGCTACAGGCCCAGCTAGCCAGATCGTGATTCAGGAATGGCGCTCTGCATTCCAGTCCCGCTGACATGGTCATGCGGTCGACCTTGGCCAGGATATCATGGCAGAGGTACTCCCGCTGGTCTCGGCGCTGGAGGGCGTGTAGGTCCGGGCTTGAGTCCATGCCTTCATACAGGCTGCTCAATGGCGCAGCTTCGGGAGCGTCGCGCATGAAGGCGCTGACCTGGTCGGGCAGCCAGGTGCCATTCCAAGTAAGATGCGCGAGCGAGGTCGGCAGTGGTGCGGCGCGGAGAAAGCGCCATAGCTTGTAGCTGGTCGAGACCTTGCCGCCTCCGATCGGCAGTCGCGGCGCGACCCAAGCCATGGATCGCCGGACTGGACCTGGCAAGCGGCTGATATAGCGGCGGTGAAGTTCGCTGGCGTGGTAGGTGAGATATCCGGCGAAAAGCTCATCTGCCCCGTCGCCGCCTAGGACGACTTTGTTGCCTTGCACGGCAAGCTCTGAGATGGTCCGCACAGGAAGCGCGGAGGAGTCTGCGAGCGGATCATCGGCATGATCCACGAGCGATTGAATGTCTGCCGTGGGCTCAAGCGCTACGCTTTGCAGCGGAATGCCGAGCCGCTCCGCGACCATCGCAGCGGCGCCTTTCTCCGAGTGGGACTGCTCTGCGAAGTCGAGCACGTAGGCGTTCGTAAGTGTGCCTTGGCGCGCTGCGGACTCCGCAACCAAGCTGGA
>DMTJ01000229.1 GCA_003477185.1 Lentisphaeria bacterium | reverse complement strand
ACCGAATATACCGAATAATCGATCAATGCGGTACTGGTCCGAGGTGGGCAGACGTTCGACATCGCCTCGAGCGATGGCAGACTTGCGTGTGTCACCCTGTACGCAGGACGTGTTGACCGTATCACGGTGAGCTATGGCAATGAAACCCGTTCTCTGGCCTGCAGAGCCGGAAAGGCATACAGCTTCAACAGCGAGCTACCGGCTGGGAACAGAGTCGCAAGTACGACAAACATCCAGCCTGGAAAATAAGCAGACTGTCTCTCGCCGCTGTGGTCGTCTGCAAAGCAAAGCGCCAAGAGGCGTGAAATCATCCGCCGATGAGCGTGCCGTCCTGCAATTCGAGGACGCGGTCGGCGGCTTTGCCGAGCCGGCGGTCATGGGTGACCATGACGATGGTCTTGCCCTCTTTCTGCAGAGCATGTAGCGAGCTCAAAACCTGCTCGCTGCTGGCGTCATCAAGATTCCCGGTCGGCTCGTCCGCCAGGATCAACTCCGGATCATTCATCAGCGAGCGGGCGATGGCCACGCGCTGTTGCTCGCCTCCGGACAGCTCAGTAGGCAAGTGATCGATGCGATCGCCCAACCCGACGCTGCCCAGCAGCTCTGCGGCCCGATCCCGACTCACTCGGGCAGAGCGACCGGCGACGCGCCCCGCCAGCGCTACATTTTCAAGCGCGGTGAACTCGTTCAGTAGCTGAAAGGACTGAAAGACAAAGCTGAGGTGATGCGCACGCAGCCGGGCTCGACCAAGCATCCCTAAGCTGGTCAGGTTCCGCCCCAGACACTGAATTTCTCCGCGATCCGGGCGGTCCATTGCGCCCAGTAGATGTAACAGCGTGGTCTTACCGCAGCCGGAACTTCCGCACAGCACCACAAACTCGCCTTCCTCAACCGTCAGGTTCAGCGCCCGCAGAATTGGTAACTTGTTGCGCTTGAGTCGAAAGCTCTTGTGCAGATCCGTAACCACCAGTGCGGGCATCACTCAACCCCCGTATGCAGGGCATCGGCAGGACGTAGGAAGGACGCGTAGAAGGCCGGGAAAAAAGAGGCTAGAATGCAGATGAGCTGGGCGCTGACCAGAATCGTGGTCACGTCAGCACTGATCACCTTGGCTGGAATCTCACTCAGCTTGTACAGCTCCTGCGGAAAAATCTCCACCCCCCAAAGGCGGCTAAGCAGCTCCGCCAGGTCGTCGCGATACTTGATGATCTGCAGCCCCAAAATGGTTCCGCCTACATTGCCGACCAAGCCCACCAGTGTGCCTTGAATCACGAAAATCAGCCAGATCGTGGGTGGCGTTGTGCCAATCGCCTTGAGAATACCGATCTCACGGGTTTTGCGCACGACTACCGTGATCAGCGTGGTAAAGATGCCAAAGGCAGCGACCACGGTGATCGGGATCAGCAGGAAAAACATCATATTCTTCTCGACCTGTAGGGCATCGAAGAGCTGTCGATTCGCCTGTTGCCAGGTGAGCACAGACAGCCCGGAAAATGCCGGATCCTGCTGAAGCTGCTGTGTAATCTCGCGCAGCTTGAACGGATCCTCGGTATTCAGCTGGATCGCGGTCGCAGCACCCCAGGGGTAGCCGAACAAATCATCGGCCCGCTCCAGGTGACAGATGATCACCGAGGAGTCATAGTCATGCATGCCGAGGCTAAAGATGCCGCTAACCGTCAACTCATCCGGAACGTAGACTTCACTCGGCACGTCATTCGTTGGCTCACCACGTTTCAGATCGACCATGCGGCTCAGCTTGGCCGGTGCATGTATGATCAGCTTGTCGCCGATGCCCAAGCCAAGCTTGTACGCGGTCGGCCTGCCGATCAACAACTCATCCTCCCTCAGCGCCAAACTCCCGGTATCTAGCGCATTCTCGAGCTGCGACACCCTGGGTTCCCGTTCCGGATCGATCCCACGGATAAACTTGATGTCGAACACACCAGTCTCTTCCAACTGGATCGGGACGGGGCCCGTCACGACCGGGGCCGCAGCCAGGCCGAGCTCTTCCAGTCGCAGCAAAACAGGCTCTGGGTCTTCGATGTAGGCCGCGTTCATCGGCAACAGCTGCAGGTGCGCCTGCACGCCAAGAATCTTAGCCCGGATATTCTCGTTGAAACCGGCCATCACGGCCAAGACCACAATCAGCAGCGCCACGCCCAGCATTGGGCCAAGCACAGATAACAGAAGCGTGATCCAAGAAACCGGAGAACGACGCGGAGAAAGGTAACGCAGCGCAAGATAGGCGCTGACTCGCAGCGAAAACATAGGCTAGCTTCGCAGCTGGCGTTCCAGCTGATTCACGATCGAGCGGAAGTTCTCGTCCTTGGCCATCTTGTTCTCGATCCGGTCAATGGCGTGGATTACGGTGGCGTGGTTCCGCTCAAAGGACTTGCCAATCGCTGGTAGCGACTGATCGGTCATCTGGCGCGAAAGATACATGGCTACCATCCGCGGTTCAGCGATGTTCCGCGGACGCTTCACACTCAACATCTCCCCCAGACGGATCTCAAAATAGCTCGCGACCTGCTTCTGGATGGTCGCGATATTAACCTGCTGGGCGACCTCCGCATCAAACTTATCGGCCAACAACTCCTCAGCGCGAGTGACGGTCATTTCTCCGCCAAACGCCGTCATATTCATCACCAGCTTGGTCAGTGCGCTCTCGAGATTGCGAATGTTGGACCGGACCCGGCGGGCAATCAAGTAGATGACGTCATCCGACAGCTTCTTCTTGTGATGCTCCTGCTTGGTCCGCAGAATCGCAGCGCGCGTCTCAAAATCTGGGGCGTGCAGCTCTTCGTGCAGGCCACCGCCAAAACGTGAGACCATGCGATCGTCCAAGCCATTGAGCTGCGCAGGCGTGCGGTCCGCAGTAAACACGATCTGCTTGTGCGCGTTGTGTAAGGCATTGAAGGTATGGAAGAACTCCTCTGAGGAGCTCACCTTGCCTTCGAGGAACTGGATGTCATCGATCAGCAGCATATCGAGACTGCGCATCTGGCGCCGAAACTTCGTAAGTGTGCCAGCCTGCAGCGCCT
>DMTJ01000068.1 GCA_003477185.1 Lentisphaeria bacterium | reverse complement strand
AAACCGCCGCTGACCAATCCTTGGGCGGCAATCTGCACCATCATTAGCCAAGCATGCGCATCTTCCCATACTATCAACCCCAGACCCGTCGAGGCTATCCTGCCGTCACCATGAGAGCACCCCCGCCATGCAATCCAATCAGCCCTTCATTCCCGTGACGCCCATGTCGAAGGCGCGAAGCACCTTCCATGTGCTTGCGAAGCCAATCGGCCCCATCTGCAACCTCGACTGTGATTACTGCTTCTATCTGAAGAAAGAGAAAGAGCTCTATCCGGGTGTGCGTGATTTCAAGATGTCAGATGAGACGCTCGAGACCTTTGTCAAGAGCTACATCCAGAGCCAGCCTCCCGGGATCACGGAGATCAACTTTGCCTGGCAAGGCGGCGAGCCCACGCTCATGGGGGTGGATTTCTTTCGCCGCGCGGTTGAACTGCAGAAGAAGCATCTCCGGCCCGGGCAGCGCTTTACCAATGCGCTGCAGACAAACGGTACGCGGCTCGATGATGAATGGTGCGAGTTTCTGCGTGAGCACGGTTTTCTCGTCGGGATCAGCATCGACGGCCCCGAAGAGTTCCATGATAAATATCGTCCGGACAAAGGCGGCAAGGGGTCCTTTAAAAAGGTGATGCAAGGCCTGCGCTTGCTGCAGAAGCATCGCGTCGAGTTTAACACGCTCACCGTGGTGCAGGAGGATAATGGCAAGCACCCGTTGGAGATCTACAGGTTTCTCCGGGACGAATGTCAGAGCGACTTTGTGCAGTTTATTCCCATTGTGGAAGGCGTGGGTAAGGGCATGGTCTCTACACGCAGCGTTGGCAAGCGCCAGTATGGGGAGTTTCTAGTCGAGATTTTTGAAGAGTGGCGCAAGAACGACATTGGGCGTGTATACGTGCAGTTGTTCGAGGTGTTGCTGGGCATTGCGGCTGGGTATCCGTCCTCACTGTGCGTGCACAAGAAGACCTGCGGGCGTGCTGTGGCGCTTGAACACAATGGCGATCTTTACAGCTGCGATCACTTCGTCTACCCCAAGGACCTCGTGGGAAACATCAACAAAGAGCCGATGGGCGAGCTCATGGAGACGGACCAGCAGCGCAAGTTTGGGAACGACAAGAGTGACGCGTTGCCAGACTACTGCAAGCGCTGCGAGTTTCTCGATTACTGCAATGGTGGTTGTCCGGCGCACCGTCACATCGAGACACCCGACGGAGACCCAGGGCTGAACTATCTCTGTGAAGGATACAAAGTGATCTATGCCCATGCAGATCCCTACCTGAAGGCCATCGCCCGCACGGTACAGCTCGGGCTGCCCCCTCAGAACTATGAGCAGTTCATGCCAGGTGCCACGCCTGCTGCACCTGCGAAGTCCATAAAGTCAAAACGTAAGAAGAAGCGCCCCGGCCCTCGCTGATCGCAAAGCAGCCCCAGCCAGATCGATCGTAACTCTACGAGAGTGGGAATCGACACCGGAATCCCAAGCGACTTGCCCTATGACGACGCGCCGCCACACGCCCAAATCGTGCCCACTTATCTTGGTTTCTTTATTCGCGCTGGTCATGTCTGTGCAGGCCAGATACTCGGAGACCATGGATCCTGCTGGGCTCACAAAGAATTTGGCCGAGTTCGGGATCGTCGATGACGGGGCCGAGGCGAACCAGAGCGCGACTTTTCAGAAGGCGATCGATAATCTGGCAGCTCTGGGCGGTGGACGTCTGGTGATCCCCAAGGGAAGCTATCGTCTTGCAAAGGTGTAGCTGAAATCGAACGTACACATCTTGGTCGAAGCAGGCACTGTGCTCAAGCCGCATTGGCCGGTTGCCGTCGCTCGCTGGAAGGCCGCCCAGCAAACTAAGTGGCCGCCGGGGTAAAGCCTCCGGGAGTTGGCGTTTCGATGATGATCGCTTCGCCCGCTTGCAGGGATTTCTGTGCGCAGGGCGGGAGCTCGCGCGTGCTGCCATCACAGGCGCTTACCAGCGCTCGACCCGGCTGTCCGGGAGCTCCGTGCTCCAGTCCTTCCGGTGGCCGGGTGTGGTGACTTGCAATCACCGCACAATCGACTGCCTCTCGAAAGCGCAATACCCGCCGCGTGCCGTCGCCACCGGGAAACTCACCCTCGCCGCCGCTTCCAGGGCGTAACTCAAAGGCTTCCACGATCACCGGGAAGCGGAGCTCCAGCACTTCAGGATCTGTCATCCGCGTGTTGGTCATGTGGGTGTGGACCCCGGATGCGCCAGCAAAGGCTCGACCGTCATTCATTCTGCCTGCTGGCGTACCAGAGCAGATCGTCTCGTAGTTTTGAAAGTGATCATTGCCATAGGTCAGGTTGTTCATCGTGCCCTGTGAATTTGCCAGGACGCCGAGCGCCTGAAACAGGCAATTGGTCACATGCTGACTAGTCTCGGTATTGCCCGCCACCACCGCCGCAGGGTACTCCGGGGAGAGCAGTGAGCCCTCTGGAATAATCAACTCCAGCGGCACCAGACAGCCCGCGTTGAGCGGGATCGGGCGCTCTACCATCACCCGAAAGACGTATAGCACAGCGGCCTTTGTGATCGCGCGCGGTGCATTGAAATTATGCGGTCCGGCAGGAGACGTGCCCGTGAAATCCACGCAGGCACTCCGGGCTTTCTGGTCTACCCGAATGCTCACCCGGATGATCTGGCCTTGGTCGGTGGTGTACTCTGCGCTGCAGTCTGATAGCTGTTCGAGCAGGCCCCGTACGCAGTCGGCCGCATTATCGCGCACATGCTGCATGTATGCCTGCACCACCGACAGGCTGTAGCGCCCCACCATTGCGCGAAGCTCCCGTGCACCTCGCTCATTGGCCGCCACCTGCGCCCGCAGATCCGCGAGGTTCTGATCGGGATTACGCGCCGGCCAGCGATGTCCAGTCAGCAAGCCGCGAATCTCCTCCTCGAGGAAGACCCCGTCTCGGACCAACGGCACCGCATCAAATAGCACGCCTTCCTCATCGATGTGTGTCGCGCGCGGCGTGGTGCTGCCCGGCGCAAGTCCGCCAATGTCAGCATGATGCCCCCGCGAAGCGACGAAGAACAGCAACTCGCGCTCATCCTCGTCAAAGACCGGCGACACCACTGTGAGGTCTGGTAGGTGCGTGCCGCCGCGGTAGGGCGCGTTGTGGAGAAACACCTCGCCCGGCTGAATCCTGCGGTCTGCGATCACCGCATGCACGGCTTGATCCATCGAGCCCAAATGTACCGGGACATGAGGCGCATTGGCCACCAGTTCGCCATCCGCTGCGAAGATCGCACACGAGAAGTCGAGTCGCTCCTTGATGTTCACTGAACTCGCTGTCTTGCGCAGGGTTGCCCCCATCTGTTCCGCGATGGCCATAAACAGGTTGCTGAACACTTCGAGCATCACCGGATCAGCTCTGGTACCAACGACGGCCGCTGCCAGGTCTTTGGCGCGACGGAGCTTCATCATCCCACAAATCTGCAACGAGGCCTGCCAGCCTGGTTCGACCACCACCGTCTGATGGGCCTCGAGCACAAGGGCCGGTCCCTCGACGGTCTGCCCTAGGGCGAGATCATCGCGGTGGTGTACTGCTGCATCCTGCAGCTTGCCAGCGGTGTAGATCGGCACGTGGGCCAGAGGGGGCGTTGCGGAGTTCGCAAATTTTGCTGCGAAGTTCGCACGGGGCGAGGAAATGGAGCAGGACACGTCCAGCTGCTCTAAGATGACCGCGCGCTCCGGAAACAGAAAGCCAAACTGGCGGCGATGTGCCTGCTCAAAGGCCGTGCACATCGCGGCAAGATCATCCCAGGCAACCAGCAGCGGGGTGTCTGTTCCCGCATAGCGCAGGTGCAGACGCACCTCTCGGGCCGTGACTGTGCCCAGTTCCAGTTGCGCTTCGGCGGCGAGGGCGTGAATGTCAGCGGGTAGCGTTTCGACTAGTTCAGGGGTCAGTTCGCAGGCATAGGAGCGCGTGCGGCTGACCCTGGTGTCGGCCAGTCCCATCCCGTAGGCGGACAGCAGCCCCGAGCACGAATGGAGCAGAATGGTTCGGATTCCGAGCTCGTCCGCAACTGCGCAGGCATGTTGTCCGCCGGCCCCGCCAAAGCAATTGAGCGCATACTCGGTCACATCATGACCCCGTTCGATAGACACCTTCTTGATGGCATTCGCCATATTCTGAACGGCCACCTTCAGAAAGCCGTCTGCCACTTCTAGTGGTTCCATGCCTAAGCTTTGCCCCAGCATTGCGAACTTCGCACGCACTGCCCCTGCGTCGAGCGGCTGCGCTTGGTCCGAGCCGAAGATCGCGGGAAAGTATTCTGGACGCAGCTTGCCGACCATGACATTGGCATCCGTAACCGCGAGAGCACCGTCACGCCGGTAGCAGGCAGGGCCCGGGAGGGCTCCAGCGGAATCGGGCCCCACCTGAAAGCGACCGTCCCGGACCTGCAGCAACGAGCCGCCCCCCGCTGCCACGGTGTGAATATCCAGCATTGGCACGCGCAGGCGCACTCCCGCCACCTGGGTGTCAAAGCGCCGCTCAAGTTCGCCTGCGTAATGGCAGACATCGGTAGATGTGCCGCCCATGTCAAAGCCAATC
>DMTJ01000090.1 GCA_003477185.1 Lentisphaeria bacterium | reverse complement strand
CGAAGCTGCGGAAAGAGCAGGCGCGATTCGAGGTCAGGCACTGCCTGCTCAGAGACATCGGTGTGTACCAAGCGCCTAGTTTCGTCGCCAATTGTCAGGCCAAGCCAGGCCGGGGAGGGAGTTCCGTCTGCGTTTTCAAATGTGCCGTCGGTGCGGATAGCCGTGGTTGGGGTACCAAGTCCCCCGAGAACCATGCGGTGATTATGAGTAGATGTCATTCTTTTGTCTGTGGGCTGGGATGGGATTACGGAAAGGGAATGCGGCTGTCAGTGATCGGCGCGAATTCGTAGATCTGGAGTGCATCGGTCAAGCGTGTGAGTTCGTCGTCTGAGAGCTGGTCTTTGCGCCAGACGGGAATGCAGCGGGTCGTGCTGCCATCTGGGTGGCCTATGGTGAGGGTTCTGACGTCGGCGTTGATGGTGGAATGAATCAGCACTGGAGCGACGAGGCGCACCGGGACTCGCCCGAAGGGAACGCGGCGCACAAAGATGAAATGCTCGTTGGATCTGATTGCGGCGATGCATGGTTCGGCCTGTTGCTTGATGATGAAAAAAACGGTGATCAGGGCAACTGCCGCGCTACCGGTGAGACGTTGCCAGCGCACCGGAAGATAGCTGGCCCCCACGCAGAGGGAGGCCAGAAACAGATAAACTGCTGTGCCGAGCATCAGGTCGCGCCATGCTCCGGTAGCAGTCGGGAACAGCAGGAAGGTATCGTTTATGGGAAGGCGAGCAATGGTGAGCAGCGCCAGGCCGAGCATAGCGGCATGCAGGATGTGGGCAGCACAGACAAACCACAGCATGCGCCGCCAGATATCGCGTCGCGTGGGTTGGTCAACGATTCCCGTCGCAGACGGAGGTTGGTTCAACGCGAGAACAGCGGGCCCTGTGCCAGTACGAAGGTTACCGTCGGGTCCTCGTTTGGTACTGTCGGCCGTTTCATGATGTCGCGGAAGATTGGCAGGAGTTTTCGGCATGCCTTTGTGCCCTCGAGCTTGACCAACCCATTGTTTGTCTCCTGGCCAAATACGGCTACGAGTAGCACTTCCTCATCCACAGCGGACATGAAGATGTTGTTGCGCGAGCCCTGATGCACGATCGAGCTGAACTCGTCCTCGCCGATGGCGTGAGCTAGTGCGCGGGTGGCTGAAAATGCGCCGGAGGCCAGTGCAGAAACGGAGTCAACGCAAGAGGCCGCCTTGCCTACTTCGATGATTATATTGCCCCCAGAATCGCAGAGAAAGGCACCGCGAACTTCCGCTCCCTTCTGAAAAATTTGCAGATTAGCTTCCAGTGTAACGTAGTCGTCTTTTTGTAATTCGAAACCGATTGCCATGTCTTACTCAGTGCTTGTCGATGAAATCTTGGAGGACTAACTTCGCGACGCCGTTGAGCGTTTCGAGTACGCCCTTGCCGTTCACCGCTGCAGCCATAAAGGTGGGGATGCGGTGTTCCCCATTATTCAGTGCGAAGTCCAAGTATGCTTTCGGCAGGCGGCCGGGCAGGTCTCGTTTGTTATACTGGAGCACATGCGGCATCTGGTTCAACGAGTCATTTTGGTCTGCTAGGTTTTCTTTAAGGTTCTCCCAGCTTTCCAGATTCTCAGGCATCTTGTCTTGCTGGGAGTCGATGCAAAAGACAACGCCATCACAGTTCCGGAGGACAAGCTTCCGGGTGCTGTTGTACTTAACCTGACCGGGAACTGTATAGACTTGAAACTTAGTGGTATAGCCTTCAATAGCCATCGTCTGTAGTGGCAGGAAGTCGAAGAATAAAGTTCGATCTTGGCTGGTGGCGAGACTCGTGAGGTTTCCTTTTGCCTTGGCTGGGACGCGGTCATGGATAATCTGAAGATTGGTTGTCTTGCCACAGAGCCCGCATCCATAATAAACAATCTTAAACTGAATTTCTTTCTTGGCGTAATTGATCAGGGACATTGCGAACTGGTCCTTCGCTGGTTACGAACGTGTAGCATATCTGCGCCGTTACAGCCAAATACATTGCCCAGCGAGTGCGCGCTTTACAAGAGAATATCATGGATAAATTGCATTCCAAGACGTTTCTCGTACGTTATCCCGGCGTGATTCATCTGTTTTGATTCACGTCCCACCATGGTGTCCGGCAGGGGGTTTTCAGGCATGTTCAAAAAGCTATTCGGGTTTCTCGGCGGTCCAGAGCCCAAGAAAAAACGCAAGAAACCAAAAGCAAAGCCGGAGAAGGAGGTCCCCCCGCCGCCGGCGATGCAGGCCCGTGCGCCAGAGCCTCAGCCTGAGGCGTACGAGGAACCCCAAGCTGCACAGATCTCCCCGCAGGATAACCGGTTCTATGGCTTCGAGACGTCGGCGTCTGAGGAGACACCACCGCCACAAGAAAGTCCTCATGCCGCCCGCGAGGTGATTGACCAGCTGGCACATATCAGCTCTGTCATGTATGAGGAGAAGCCCGCGGAAGAATTCGACGAAGAGGAGTATTACGAAGAGCCGTATCATCGTGCTCAGTTAGACGAGCTAGTCGAAGAGGAGCCGGAATACGATCCGAATACTGTCCATCTGAGTGTCCGCGCGTTGTTGCCGGTTTTTGCTGCGGATACGCTTTCTGCTGAGTTGGATACGCTGGCAGCCCAGTTTGGTGATGTGAATGTGCCATTTGATCGCGCGGAGATCGTCAGTGGTCTGGCGACGGGGCGGGTCGAGGTGCAGGTGGGAGATCTTGTCCGGCGCATGCCCTACGAGCTGTTCAACGACTCAATCAATGACGTCGCAGGTGATCTTGCAGAGTTACCTCTAGGCGAGCTTGTATGCAAAGTGCCGCCTGCGTGGTTTGAGCTAGGTTTGGTTCAGAATAACAGTAAAGAATTGCTGATCGAGGACATGGAGGATCTGTTCCGCGATCTGCCGGATGGCGCGGTTATCGAGACGCCCCCGGAGGAAGAAGAGTACGAAGAGTACGAGGACATCGCAGACGAGCAAACCGTGCGTACTTCGGTGCAGGAAGCACCCCCCAGTTATCGTCCGCCAGCAGATACGTTCGGCGATATTGAGCCCGAAGAGCCGACGATCAGCCATAGGGAGGTGCCCGCGCCACGGTTGCCTGATATGGGCCGCGGTGGCTTTCCAAGCCCGGCTCAGGACGGTCAGCGCGATGTGCCGACACTGGATGACAGTGATCCGAATTTGCAGGTGCCGTGGGAGCAGGACGATGGTGATTTTCCTGAGTGGGAAGAGCCGGAAGCGCCTGCTCCGGCGCCTGTGCAGTTCCAGGTCCCAGTTGCAGACAGTTTCGGTGCAGCTCCCACCTTGGAGGAGGATTCAGGCTTTGACGATTCCTCGATCGATCTACCGCCGCCAAGGGCGCTACATCGGCCCTCGCCGGTGGTGCCTGAGAACTTGCCTGCTCCTCCTCCGCTACCTCCTGCCCCGACACCGGCTCTTGACGAAGTGGAGGGACTGGCACCACCTGCTCCCTTGCGAGCACCAGTCCCGCTTGGACCGCCACTTGGTGCGGGGATGCCATCTGCGTCAGATGATTTAGGCCTGCCACCGCCTCCTGCACCCGTGCCCCGGGAACCTCTGGCTCCGCCCGTCCTGCCAGCACCTCCGGCACCAGTCCGAAAGCCCATTGCGGAGAGTGCAGTTGCGGCCCCGGCAGCGTTGGCAGAGCCGACTCCGTTTAATGGACCGGACCATG
>DMTJ01000532.1 GCA_003477185.1 Lentisphaeria bacterium | reverse complement strand
TTCGCCTACGTAAACCTGGCCCTTAGTGCCGTTGAGTGTGATGGTATCGCCTTCCTTCAAGGTGATGCCGCCAACGGTCATGGTGCGCGCCTTCATGTCGATGTCTAGCTCGCCAGCGCCTACGATACAGCACTTGCCCCAGCCGCGGGCCACGAGTGCTGCATGGCTGGTCATGCCGCCACGAGCAGTCAGAATACCTTCTGCAGCGCGCATGCCTTCGACGTCTTCCGGGTTGGTCTCATCGCGAACGAGGATGACGCTGTTCCCGGCTGCAGCAGCTGCTACAGCGCCTTCGGAGGTCATGGAAATCTGGCCACGAGCGCCACCGGGACCTGCGGGCAGGCCCTTGGCTAGTATCGTGGTGGCAGCTTCTGCAGCTGGGTCTACCAGCGGGTGCAACAACTCGTCGAGCTGATCAGGATGGACGCGGGTTACCGCAGTCTTTTCGTCGATCATGCCTTCATCGAGCATGTCCATGGCCATGTTCAGCGCAGCGGTACCGGTGCGTTTACCCGAGCGGGTCTGCAGCATGTAGAGCTTGTTCTGCTCGACCGTGAATTCCACGTCCTGCATGTCGCCATAATGGGCTTCGAGCTTGCAACGCACGTCGTAGAGCTGCTCGTAGACCGCAGGGTTGCGCTCCTGGAGGGAGGGCATGTGCTTGTTTTGGTCGTTTTTGGTGTCGTCATTGAGCGGGTTCGGAGTACGAATCCCGGCCACAACGTCTTCGCCTTGAGCATTGACCAGCCATTCGCCGTAGAATACGTTCTCGCCGGTAGCCGGGTTACGGGTGAAGGCAACGCCGGTGGCGGATTCGTCGTTGAGGTTGCCGAACACCATGCTTTGCACGTTGTTGGCTGTGCCCCAATGGTCGGGAATGCCTTCGATGCGGCGATAGGCGATGGCACGGCGACCGTTCCAGCTCTTGAACACGGCGCTGATGCCGCCCCAGAGCTGCGCATGGGGATCGTCTGGGAATTCGACTCCAAGAACTTCGACGACCTTGGCCTTATACTGCTCGCATAGCTCCTTGAGATCGGCGGCGGACAGCTCAGTGTCGGACTCAACACCTCTTGCGTCTTTGAGCGAGTCGAGCAGCACTTCCAGTTGGTGACGGATGCCACGGCCTTCCTCGGGCTCAATGCCCTCGGACTTCTCCATGACGACGTCAGAGTACATGGTGATGAGACGGCGGTAGGCGTCGTAGACGAAGCGCTCGTTGGACTGCTTAATCAGGCCGGGAATCGTGCTACTTGCGAGGCCGACATTGAGGACTGTCTCCATCATGCCGGGCATGGACTGGCGGGCACCGGAGCGGCAGGAAACCAGCAGCGGGTTATCGGCGTCGCCGTATACCTTGCCCATGGCAACTTCGGTCTTTGTGATTGCTTCGAGTACCTGCGCACGAAGTTCTTCAGACAGCTCGCCGCCTTCTTCGAAGAACGTGTTGCAGTAATCGGTGGTGATAGTGAAACCTGCTGGGACCGGCAAACCGATCTTAGCCATTTCAGCGAGATTAACGCCTTTGCCACCGAGAAGATTCTTCTGGGTGACGTTACCTTCGGCTTCGCTGCCGCCGAAAAAATAGACATATTTGTCGGGCATCATGAACTCCATGTTCTGGGCCAATTTGTATTCCCAAGCGACAGCTCACAAAGCCTACTCGGGTAAGTTGAAGCGGGTAGTATACCGAAAGGCGTGTCATGGGCAACTGTGGGGCACCGCTTTGGCGGGCGAACTAGGCCAGGTTAGGACCTTTCTGCCTGTTCCTGATGCTTCTGGATCAGGTCAAAGTTCGGCTCGACATGATCACGAGTTTGCGGGCGCTTCAGATGCCAGACGGTATGTAGGATGCAGCGGAAGTCGTTTAGGATAGCCAGCAGGCAGGGGATCACGATGAGTGTACCGAGTGTGGCGAATAGCACACCGAAGGCGATGGACACGCCCATTGGAATGAGAATCTGCGCTTGAAAGCTCCGCTCTAGGATGATTGGGAACAGCCCGGCGAAGGTGGTGATGGAGGTGAGAATGATGGCGCGAAACCTGCGCTTTCCCCCCTCGACAATGGCGTCATGGAGGCCCATTCCCTGTTCCAGGCGGCGATTGATCGCGACAATCAGGACGATCGCGTCATTGACCACGATTCCGGTCAGAGCAACCAATCCGAAAAAGGACATCATGGACAGGGAAATCCCATACAACAGATGGCCAAGAATCGCCCCGACAAAACCAAACGGAATGGCAAACATGATCACGGCAGGTTGCAGATAGGAGCGAAAAATCGTGGCCATAATCAGGTAGATTGCGAGGACCGCAACCGCACCGCCAAGCTTGATGGAGGCGATCGAATCCATTTGGTCTTGGGAGTCGAAGCCGCGTCGGGCATGAATGCCGAATTTTCCGGTGAGGTCGGGAACGACTTTGGTGAGTAGGTCGGTCATGATTTCTTCGGTGGGTGTGCCGTCGAGTGTGCTGGCCTTGATGGAGAACTTTCGCCGCCCGTTCTCGCGGTGGATCTTGGAGAAGCCGGAAGCTGTTGTGATGTCCGCCACAAACTCCAGCGGGACCTCCTGGCCTGTTGGGGTACGGATGCGCAGGGCTGCGATCTGCGCAATGTTGCGCCGCTCGCTGTCTGTGTAGCGGACCATGATCCGGATGTCGTCCGAATCGCGTTGGACGCGAAGTGCTTCGTCGCCATAGAATCCGGCTCGGATCTGGCCGCCGAGATCCACGACAGTGAGTCCGAGTGCGTGGGCCTGCGGTTTGAGCCTGAGTTCAAGTTCCTTGCGGCCGGGGCGGTAGTCCGTGGTGATGTCGGTGACGCCGCCGTAGGTGCCAATCTTTTGCTTGAGCGCGACGATCGCCTCGTCGAGGAAGTCTGGATCGTCCCCGACAACGTCGAGTTGGATATCTCCCCCCGGAGGACCACCGCCGAAGCCAAGGAACTGAATCGACTCGACGCCCTGGAGAGCCCCTGTCTTCTCGCGCCAGCGTTGGAGGATTTCCTCGAAGTAGAGGTTGCGCTCCTCGGTGGGGGTGAGTTCGACAAAGATATTGGCGAGATTGTCGCCACGTACCGGATTCCCATTCTCAATGCCGAGGGTCCCGCCGATGTTTGCATACACGGCTACTGATAAGCTCTTGCCGTCGAGCTGCGCTTCAAAGGACCGGGCCGTTTCGTTCCAGGACGCCACGACGGTCTTGGCGATCGCCTCGGTGCGGACCAGCGGTGTGCCGGGCGGTGTCTCGATCAGCACGTGCACATAGTCCACGTCGGAGGATGGGAAGAACTCGTAACCGACCATTCCACCGCGCACAAAGCCGACGGTAATCATTACGGTCGCGGCGCCTCCGGCCATCGCCGCATACCGCCAGTGCAGGAGAAAGCGAAGGACTGGGTCGTAGAGGCGCTCAATAAAGAAACGCAGGCCGGATGCGATGAAGGCGCGCAGTTTTCCCAGTGGATTCCACCACGACGCATCGCGGAAGCTGCGGTAGCCAATGTGCGGGAGGTCCCGTAAATGGACGGGAAGAATGATCAGCGCTTCGAATAGACTGATGGTCAGAGCGGCTACGACCGGACCGGGGAGCACCGCGATAAACTTGCCGATGACCCCGGAAATGAAAAATAGCGGGCTGAAGGCGACGATGGTCGTGATGACTGCGGTCAGGACCGGCCAAAGCACTTCTCGCATGCCTTGTTCCGCCGCCTTGAAGGCATCCTGTCCTTGCTCTCGGCGTGCGTAGATTGCCTCTCCGACCACGATCGCATCATCGACAATGATGCCGAGTACCATGATCAGGCCAAAAAGGCTGATCATGTTAATAGTCTGTCCGCTGGCTGCCATGATGCCAAATGCGCCGCCCACGGATACGCCGATACCCAGCACCACCCAGAAGCTCAACCGTAAGTCCATCACCAGTAGCAACGACAGGAATACCAGGATGATGCCCCAGAAGCCGCTCCTTTTGAGCAGCTCAATGCGATCTGAGATCAGGCGAGATGTGTCGAACCACAGGGAAAGGTGGAGGGAGTCGGGCAAGGTGGCCTGCCGCTGGTCTACCCAGTCGGTGATGCGATCTGCGATCTCAATAGCGTCTTCATCCCGTCCCTTCAGGATCTGAAGATTGACCGAACGCTCGCCATTGAACAGTCCATAGACGGACGAGGAATCGTCGAACGTATCTCGCAGATCTGCGACGTCCGCAAGTAGAATTTGTTGGCCGTTTTGCGAAGTTCGCACCACCACGCTGCCAAATTCACTGGCATAGTATTTGCGGCCGATCACGCGCAGGGCGATGTCCTCGTCGCCGGTGCGCAGTACGCCGCCGGGGATGTTCTGACTGGCTGCTTGGATCGCCTGCCTGACTTCTCCCAGGCGCAGGCCGTAGCGTCGCAGCTTCTGCTCGGAGATCTCGATGGAGATCTGTGATTCGCGGATGCCGACGATATTGATCCGGCTGACGCCGGGGAGTTGCAGCATCTCGTCGCGCAATTCTTCTGCCAGGCGTTTTCGCTCGTGCTCTGTGATATCGCCCCAGAGCGCTACGTTTACGACGGGGTCGTCAAACTGAAAGGTGCTGATGACGGGGCGCTCGGCGTCGGCCGGAAGGGTTTGGATCGCGTCCACTTTATTCTTGACCTCGCGCCGGACGCGGTCGCGGTCCGCCCCTGGATCGACCTCCACGATGACCACGCCGAAGTCCTCCGCGGCGGTGCTCATCAAGCGGCGAATCCCGGGTACGCCTTCGAGCGAGTCCTCCACCCGAATAATCACGGATTCTTCGATTTCCGCCGGGTCTGCGCCGGGGTAGGCGACCTGAACCTCAATGAAGTCGAGCTCAAACTGGGGGAAGCTCTCGCGAATCATCATCGTCGGCACGACGACGCCCGTGAGGATGAACAGCAACATCAGGATGTTGGCGAATACGGGATTACGCAGGATAAGACGTATCATGATGGGCCGACTGGTTGCCGGTTAGTTCCGTTGAATCTGCTCACTGTCGCCCCCGAGCAGGCCCTCCAGCAGGTCGCGTTCCTGCGTGGGGGCACCGTCGCCTTCGAGCGTGTCGCCCCGCTTGGCGGCAAGGCGCTGCAGTTCAGTGTATAAGCTGTGAAAAACCGCGGGCTCGTTGAGTTGGATTTGCTGGAGGGCAACCTGCTTCATCGTTGTATAGGGGGGCAGGCCGCGGCGTTTCGTGTCGCGCTCACTCTTGAACTGAGTCTGGTACTTCGAATAGGAGCGCTGCGCGAGGCTCTCCCAGTTGCTCGCTGCCTTGAAATCTCTGCGGCCGAGCGCTGAGAATGCTTCTTGTAGGAAGCCGCTGATATTCGGCAGAGCCTGGTGCTCCCCGCCCGCATTCACGTCCTCTTCCAACTCGATGAGGACAAACTCGTCCAGGGAGCGCACGAAGCGCTCGGAGCCTTCGGCATACTTCGAGCTGCGCATGATTTCGAGAAAGCGCTGGGCGTCTTCGGTGCGCCCCCCAATGTAAAGTGCGCGAATACAGTCAATCATGAAATTCACGTAGCCGGACTTGATACCGCCATTCCTGTCGTGGTTTTTGATGGCATTCAGGTAGGCTTCCCGGGCTTCATCCACGATGTCGAGGTTGGGCGAGAGATGGATCTTCAAGGTCGTGTCTGGGAGGTAGCTGACTCTCCCGATTTCCACCGAACGAGACATGCAATGAAAGATCATGCGCTCGCACTCGAGAAACACTTCTGAGCCATCCGGCGTGTGCTTGAGCCCCTGGTATGCCCAATAGATACCGTGGGCTTGTGCTGTGCGAAAGTCCAGTGGGCCGTAGTGCTGGTCGATCTCATAGAGGACCACCGGGTCCAGGCTCTTGGATAAGAGCCATCGGCTTCTCAGGTAGAGGACGAGTAGCTCATCACACTTTCGACGTTTTGCGAACTCCGCAATTGCCGGTGGGAGCGTGGCGGATTCTCGGAAGCTCTGTTCGAGTCCGCTTAGAGAGAGTCCCTCCTGGTGCAGGGCGGCTGCAAACTCCGCAGCATCATCGCCAAGGGCGGCGACCATGGCGTCTGGATCCTGCGGCGCTTCGGCGAGGGCTTGCCAATCATAGGGACCCGAGCCGAGCATCTCGATCATCTGCAGCGCGACCTGGCGTTTGTAGTAGTAGTTCATGTCGTCGAGATTCTGGCCGATCTTGTGCTGATAGATCCAGCCAAGCTGCTGGTAGAGCTTAGGATCTCCAGGATGCTGGGGCAATGCTTCGTCGCGCACGAGCTCGATGGCGGCATTTACCCAGCGCCAGCGTTCTTCTGGCTGACTGAAGTTTACGGAGACGTTGTAGGCGAGATTCCAGACGGAGTAGCTGATCGCCTCGGTAAAGCGAGGTTGGAGCTGGATGGTCCAGCGAGCGAGCTGGACGAGCTCGAAATAGTTGCCGTTCGTTTGCATTTTTCCTTGCCGGAGAAAGAGCATGTCGGCCAGCAGGCCGCGAAAGCCGCCGAGGACGACGACAGACAGGGCGAGTGCCGGCGGAGCATTCTCAAGAGGCGGCGCGTCGGTCAGTGTCAGGCGGCGCTCCGTTAGGCGCTCTTGCACCAGATGATTCACGCCGGCAATCGCAAGCAGGGCCAAAATCAGGCTGAGTTTTAACCAACGTCGTGGGATCATGGTCTAAGCACAGCCCCCAACTCACGCTGGCGTAGAAGAAGGAGCCCGACGAGGCTGACAGGAAGAGCGCGGATCAACAGCAGCTTTACGGCTACGGTGAAGATGTATGAGAGCTCGATCAACCGTCCGTGAGAGAGGGACGAAATGCCGCTGAACTCATTGGCACCTACGGTGATGAAGCGCACGCCGCGGCGTACTTGATACTGGATTTGGCTGATGGCATCGCCCCCGGGGACGTCCATCTCGCCTTTGGCAGGCGTCTGAAAGTCCACGAGTGCGCCGAGTGCCAGGTAGGCGCAGACTAGAAACGCAGCAGCACCGGTGGAGAAGGCCCCGCCCAGCGCGCACGAGAATGCGGCGATGGCTACCACATGAAGCAGAACCAGCAGGACTGCCCGTGTGTAGTTGTTCGCAAATGATACGGCTGGTAGGAGAGCGCTCGGACCGTCGATGTGCTGGATGATGGCGACTCGTTGCTCCGGGTCAAAATTTGTATACGCGACTTTGAGTTCGCCGTCTTCGCTGATGAACTTGCCGGAGATAGGCAGCTCGAGAAACACCCCGCTCATGGCGTCGCGCGGCTGCGAAACGAACCGCTTGGAGGTGGCTTCCTTTACGTGCCAGACGCCTTCGGTGCGCTCTCGCACTCTGCTCTTTACTTGAGCGCGATAGATTCGATATCGCAGATGGACGATCTCATCAGGCCCGAGCTGAGGGAGACCTTTGATAACCCATTCGCGTGTCATGCTGAATGGAATCTCGTCCAGGTGCCTCTTGAGCTCTCTCTGTAGCGTGGAGAGTTGCGCGACTTCGGGGAGGCGGGTATCGATCAACCCCTCGTGGAGGCGGCGACGATATTCCTGCTTCACAAGCTCGTCGAGCGAGGGGCGATCGGTGTCGAAGACGCGGCGCCCCGTGAGCACATTGGCCTTCAGTTCGGCGAGTTCGGCCTTGTTCTCAGCCTGCGAGAGCTTCCAGTGGGTCAACGCGAGGATGGTCGCGGCAGAGACCGAGAGCAGGACGATCTGGATGGCCATGATTCCCAGCAGTTTGCCAAGCCACAGAGTCACGACTGGGACCGGCTTGGTCAGGATCAGGTGGATCCGATGGCTCTCGATGTCGAGCGAGATCTGGGTGCACCCGAGCCACACTGTAA
Source organism: Lentisphaeria bacterium (assembly GCA_003477185.1). Classification (GTDB taxonomy): domain Bacteria; phylum Verrucomicrobiota; class Lentisphaeria; order JABSQK01; family UBA12247; genus UBA12247. The sequence goes on along the minus strand of DMTJ01000532.1, from coordinate 13,302 downwards.
CCAGCGAAAGTACCGCTCCGACCATGCCTAGCGAATAGGTGAGCGAGAGCTGCAGCTGACCGTGCAGGGTGCCGTCGCCGCGTAGGATCACAGGCAGCAGAGTGACCGCCAACAGTAAGGCGAGTAGTACGTGCACGACACGGGACCGCAGGGAGCCGCGAATTGTGGTTTGTGCTATTGCGAGTATCGCTGCCAATGGTGCTGTTCCCAGTATGAAGTCTGTGGTGGGTCAACAGTAGCCCTTCGAGCGCAGGATTCGACTCAGAACAGAGGAGGAAAGAGACCGCTAGATCAGGTGCGCTATCTCCCGCGTTGAATCTGCTTGACGGTCCCGGCAAGCACGCGGCCTGGGCCGAGTTCTTCGAACGAGTCTACACCCTGCTCGATCAGGGACTGGATGGTCTCTGTCCAGCGGACTGGGCTGTGAATCTGGGAGCAGAGATTGTCAATAGCCTGACCGGCCTCGTAGGGCTGCGCAGTCACGTTGGCGATCACTGGTGTGACAGCGGCCTGGAAGCTGGTGCTTTCGAGGTGCACGCGAAATTGCTCTGCAGGATCCTTCATATAACGCGAGTGGAAGGCACCGCTCACGTTCAAGACCACGTAGCGCTTGGCACCCGCGTCTTTAAATGCGGACTCCGCAGCTACGATATCCGCAGCCGGGCCAGAGATCACGGTTTGGCCGAGGGTGTTGAAATTCGCCATATCAAGGGTGGCCAGGTTAGCCACGCGGATAACCGCGGCGATATCATCTGCGGCCAACCCGAGGATGGCCGCCATGCCGCCGCCGGTAACCCGCGCCATGAGTTCACCACGGGCTTTTGCCAGGCGTACGCCGGAGGCGAAATCTAGGACACCGCCAGCGTAGAGTGCGGCGTATTCCCCAAGCGAGTGACCGGCCATAAAGGCGACCTCTTGGTCTGCACCGCGAGCGTCGTAGCTGAGGGCGTCGACGACAAACAGCGCCGGCTGGGTATACTGGGTATTGTTGAGCAGGCCGTCGGGATCTTCGAGACACAGGGATCTTAGTGAGTAGCCGAGAATCTCATCTGCTTCCGCGAGACGCTGCGGAAACTGGTCGAACAACTCCGCGCCCATGCCAATGGTCTGGGATCCCTGACCGGGAAATAAAAATGCAGTTGCCATGGTTAGTTGGTTCTCCCTTCGGCCAAGTCAAGAAACATTTTCTTGTCGTTCGCTTTCATATACGCTTCCTGTGCTGATATCATTTCGCTCTCATAGAGCCGCCGTAATGTGGCATCCATGGTACACATGCCGGTAGCCTGACTTCCCTCAATGATGGACCGGATATTGGAGATCATGCCTTCGCGGATCGTGTTCGGTAAGCCCTCGTTCTCCAGCAGAATCTCATGGGCAGCCACACGCCCGCCGCCAAGTTTCTTGCAGAGCAGCTGGGAGATGACGCCGGACAGGCTGCCCGCCAGCATCGTGCGAATTTGAGCCTGCTCCTGGGCTGGAAATGCGTCAATCACGCGGTCAATGGTCTTGGGAGCATTATTCGTATGCAGCGTGCCGAAGACGAGCATGCCCATGCTCGCACAGGTCAAGCTGAGGCGAATGGTCTCCAATTCACGCATTTCGCCCACTAGGATGATATCGGGGTCGGCGCGCATGGCGCTTTCCAGCGCTCTGCCAAAACTCTTCGCGTGAAGGCCTACCTCGCGATGGACGATCACCGACTTCTTGTTCTGGTGTACGAATTCGACCGGATCCTCGATTGTGATGATATGCTTAGCCATGGTCGCATTGATGTAGTCGAGCATGGCTGCCATAGTGGTGGACTTACCGGAACCTGTCGGACCAGTGACGAAAACCAGCCCTTCATTGTAGTGGCAAACTTTGCGAATTGCTTCCGGCAGATTCAGCTGTTCAAGCGAGAGCACTTTCGCAGGAATGGTGCGCAATACCGCTGCGTTACCAAAGTAATTGCACAGATAATTGACGCGGAAACGAGCCAGCCCTTCAATCTCATAAGCAAAGTCCAGATCTTTGGCCTCGAGAAAGTGCTCCCACTGGTCTTTCGGGCAGACCTCAGAGAGAATCTGCTCCATGTCTTCCGTAGTCAGTGGCGGAGAATCTAACGCGGTAATCTCCCCGCTGATGCGAACTTTTGGCGGTAAGCTTACGGAAAGATGTAGATCGGAGCCACCGGCTTCGACCATCGCGTGCAAAAATTCGTCCATTCTAGCCATTAGCGTCCGAACCACCCTTTCTTCTTTTTGATGCGTAGCTTATCGGCTTGCTCTTGGGCTATTCTCGCCTCGTTGATCTGAACTTCTTTGATACACTCGCCCTCCTCCAGATAATAAAAGGCCATTTCTGCATCGATAAAACCATCCAGATACAGCTCGAGGATGCTTTGATCCATCAGGCACATTCCATGCTTTGTCCCGGTTTGCAGTACCTGATGCAGCTGATGCGTGGCGCCGTCAGCGATATTATTGCCCACGGCGGCGTTATTGATCAGGACTTCAAGTGCCAGTGAAAGGGTGCCTTGGAGGTTTGGTACCATCTTCTGGCAGATGACGCCGCGCAGACTCTCGGCCACCATTGCGCGAATTTGAGCCTGCTGGTCATGGGGAAACACGTCTAGCAACCGGTGTAGTGTGGTGGCCGCATCGCTGGTATGCAGCGTGCCAATCACGAGATGCCCGGTTTCGGCTGCAGTGATCGCATTCTCGATCGTTTCGAGGTCACGGAGTTCACCGATTACGATAATATCTGGATCTTCGCGCAAGGCACCTTTGAGGGCAGAACTGAAGGATTTTGTATGAGCTCCCACCTGTCGCTGCGTGACATTGCAACTCTTGGAGTGCTGGACAATCTCGATTGGATCCTCGACGCTGATAATGTGGTCCGTGCGCTCAGAGTTGAGAATGTCCATCATCGCGGCGAGTGTCGTGGTCTTGCCGCTGCCGACGGGGCCGGTTACGAGAATGAGCCCGTAGTGGTAGTCCAGCAGCTTCATGATGGTGGGGGCATGGCGACCGAAGCCGAGCTCCTGGAGCGAGGGCACGTGGTTGGGGACCAGACGGTAGGTGCCGCCTAGGCCCTGCTTATGGCGCATGACGTTGACGCGAAACCGGTTCGAGTCGTCAACGGCGAGCGCAAAATCAAGGTCCCAGTCGTTTTCGAGCTCTTCACGCTGCGTCTCGGACAGGAGGGCAATATTGATCTTATTCGCGGCTTCAGGCGTGAGCGGTTGGCCAAACATGTGCAACTGGCGCGTGATGCGGACGAACGGCTGCGCGCACGCGGAAAGATGGAGATCGCTTGCGCCCATGTCGCGAGCGATTGCAAGCATGCGCTTTAGGACCTCCCCGGCCTGTTCGTCGGACATCTTCTCGATGCCTGCCAGATTCATTGAATCAAGGCTAGAATAGTCTGCCTCGACATCGGCGGTTGGCATGGGCCCACGATCGGCGGGCGGGCCGGCAGCAACGTCATCTTCTGCGTAGTCTTGCTCCTCCGCAAAAGGATCATGATCCGGGATAGCGCCAGCCTGCGCATTCGTGTGGGCCAGATCCATCCATGATTGAACAAGCTCCGTGTCTTCACAGAGCTGGTTGTCAAGCACAGTCTGTGCGATCAACATCAAGTCTGCGGCTTTAGTTCCGCCACAGACATCGATAAGTTGCAGGGCAAGATCTTCAGTAAGCACTTCTGCGTCGATTGCGGCAGAAATAAACCAGCGAATTTCAAGATTCATCAGAGAATCAGAACTCCATGCGTTTCAGGAGGACATCATTTTCGTAACTGCGAACATCGTTGATCCATGCGGGGCCGACGGGAACTTCTTGCTGCAGGCAGTAGTAGTCCCAGACTGCACCCCATGGCATCGATTTGAGTTCTTCGAGCATGACCAAGCGATCTGTGTAATTTCCTGCCTCTTCCAGGGAGCGCAGGCTGTCTGTGGGCTCAAGGAGCGCAATGAGCAGCGCTTTAATCATGTTGCGCGTCCCAATGACCCAGGCGGCAATGCGATTGATGCTCGCGTCAAAAAAGTCCAAACCAATGTTGACCCGGCCGAGAAACCGGTTTCGGACGATCTCTGAGGCGATGGCGATCAACTCGTTATCCAAGGTGACGACGTGATCGCTGTCCCAGCGAACGCCACGGCTGACGTGAAGGAGAAGCTCATCGAGATAGAGCAGGACGCTGGAAATTTTATCGGAAATCACTTCCGTGGGATGGAAGTGCCCCGCATCGAGGCAGAGCATCTTCTGATTTTTTACTGCGTAACCCAGGTAGAACTCGTGAGAGCCGATCACGCAGCTTTCGGAGCCAATGCCAAAGAGCTTACACTCGACGGCATCACGCATGTTGGGCAAGGATTCTGCGAACATCGCATCGAGAGATTCGACGAGTAGTTCACGCCGGGTGCGGCGGTCAATAGGGGTATCCTTGAAGCCGTCCGGAATCCAGACGTTTGTCACCGGAGGAGAACCGAGTTCCCTGCCCATCCAGTCTGCGATCCGCCGACAGGCGCGACCGTGGGCGATCCAATAGTCGCGAATGGCAGGGTCAAGATGCGCCAGGGTAAAGCCGTCATCCGCATTGGGATGAGAGAAAAACGACTGGTTAAAGTCTACACCGATGTCAGTAGCCCGCGCCCAGTCGACCCAGCCTTGGAAATGGCAGGGCTCGAGTTCGGCGCGATCAACAGCCTGGCCACCAGTTTCCGCATAAATGGCATGTAGATTGACTCGATGGCGGCCGGGAATGAGGGCGAAGGCTTGGTTAAGGTCGCCTCGCAACTCACCCGCGGTGCGGGCGCGGCCGGGATAATTCCCGGTCGCGAGAATGCCACCGCCACTAAGACCGTCTCCAGATTCAAAGCCGGCCACGTCATCGCCCTGCCAGCAGTGCAGGGAAATGGGTATTTTCGAGAGTGCCCGGAGCTGCGCGTCGGTATCGATTCCAAGTTCAGCATAGCGCGCTTGCGCTAGCTTGTACTGGGATTCGACCGAAATCGGGCTGGGCATAATGGTCTCGATCAGCCCTCTGCGGTTTCGGGAGCCGTTGCTGGCTCCTGCTCTGGGGCTGTGTGAGGTTGCTCGACCCACTCCAAATAGCACATCTCGGCAGAGTCACCTGCGCGCGGGCCAATCCGAACGATGCGCGTGTAACCACCTTGCCGGTCCGCAAACAGCGGGCCGTAGGTATCAAACAGATGGCGTACGGTCGGCAGGTCCTTCAAAATGGAAATGGCCCGGCGGCGGCTTGCAAGGTCACCTGCCTTGGCCAGGGTGACCATGCGCTCCGCGATCCGACGGGCTGCTTTTGCCTTCGGGATAGTGGTTTTGATGCGGCCTTCCCGAATCAGGCTGCCTGCCTGATTAGAGAGCATCGAACGGACATGGTCCGAACGACGTCCTAGTTGAACTTTATATTTGCGATGGCGCATGGCTTATGCCTCTTCTGCTTCTGACGTCGTGACTGGCACGCTGCGCTTCTGTTGCTCACGCTGAAGTGCGATGCGTACGTTCTCGGAGATATCCATGCACAGCTCGAGTCCCATCTCTACGATCTTTTCCTTAAGCTCATTGAGGGACTTCTGCCCAAAGTTGCGATACTTCAGCATCTCAGCTTCGCCACGCTGGACCAAATCACCAATAGTGTGGACGTCTGCGTTGTTCAGGCAGTTTTGTGCACGTACAGATAACTCGAGCTCGGTAACTGGACGCAACAGCTTGCGAAGCAGTGCTTCATCCTGTGGCGTGGTAATGAGCTTTGCGGCAGGATCCTCATCGATCGGGTCGAGGCCAGTGAAGACCTTGAGATGGTCTGCAAGAATGCAGGCTGCCTGGCGTACTGCGTCACCTGGTGATACGCGGCCGTCGGTCCAGACTTCAAGTTCGAGGCGATCGTAGTCTGTGCGCTGGCCGACACGAGTGGCCGACACAAAATAGGCGACACGGCGAATTGGGCTGAACAGGCTATCCGTTGGAATCACACCAATCGGGTGATCTTCACGTTTGTTGTCGTCGGCGGGGCGGTAGCCACGGCCACGATCGATTTCGATCTCGATGATGAGTTCGGTTTCGCGGTCACACGTACAGATGACTTTTTCCTGATTCAAGACGCGGGTTACGCTGTCCACGGCAATCTCGCCTGCGCGAATTTCACCATCGTGGTTTGTGCGCAGTTCGAGGCGGCGTGGGGTTTCACCATTGCACTCCAAGAGGACTTCCTTGAAGTTGAGTACGATCTCAGTGATGTCTTCAATGACGCCGGGCATCGAGGAAAACTCGTGCTGGGCACCGTGCACATGAATGGAGGAAACGGCAACGCCTTCGAGGCAGGACAACAGCACGCGCCGGAGAGCGTTTCCGAGCGTGTGGCCAAAGCCCTTCTCGAGCGGTTCAGCCACAAACTTGGCGTAGGTGTTTGTCGACGTGGTTTCGTCGATCACCAACTGGTTGGGCATTGTGAAAGGTTGAACGGACATAGTGGCTCCTTGGGGAACGATAGGTTTCGCTGCAGGAAGGCGGCGAATGCCGATTACTTGGAGTACAACTCGACGACGAGTTGTTCGTTGGCGACAGACTGCAGATCTGTGCGCAACGGGGTGCGATCCACGACAACCTTAAGGTTTTCTTGGTCTACTTGAACCCACTCTGGGACCTCACGATGAACAGACTCTTCCAGATAACGGCGGGTAAGCGCCAGGGACCGGGAGGAATCCTTCACTGTGATTGTATCACCTGCACGCATGGTGCAAGATGGGATGTTTACACGGCGACCATTGACGGACAGATGGCCATGCAGAACGAGTTGGCGCGCGGCGTCACGTGTCGGCGCCAAGCCAGCACGGTAAACCACGTTGTCGTACCGCGATTCGAGCAGGATCAGCAGGTTATCACCAGTGATGCCTTGCATGCGGCGTGCCCGTTCAAAGGTAATGCGAAACTGTTTTTCGGTCACGCCGAAGCAGTACTTCAGCTTCTGCTTCTCGAGCATCTGCTGACCATAGTCACTGAGTTTGCGCCGGTTGTGCGTAGCGCCGTGCTGCCCCGGAGGGTTCGGACGATTCGCCAGTAGACGATCAAATTTTGGAGTGCCATAGATGTTGGTGCCGAATCGGCGTACAATCTTGCCCTTGGGGCCACGGTAGCGGGACATGTTTTATTCTCTCTAGACCTAAGGGTTAGACGCGGCGACGCTTGGGAGGGCGGCAGCCATTGTGGGGGACCGGAGTCATGTCGCGCAGGGCACCGATCTCAAGACCGGAGGCTACAACGCCACGGACGGCGGACTCACGTCCGGCGCCTGGGCCCTTGATTTCGACTTCAACGTCGCGAAGGCCATAGGTTGTCATGGCGCGCTTGCATGCTTCCACCGCGACAACCTGTGCAGCATAGGCAGTGCTCTTGCGGGAGCCCTTGAAGCCTTGCTTACCAGCCGATGACCATGTCAAAACGTTACCGTTCATATCAGTCACGCACACCTTAGTGTTGTTGAAGGTGGCGTGCACATGCACGACACCGCGGGAAACATTGATAATCTTATTCTTGGCGCCTTTCTTCCGCTTAACGGGGGCCAAAACGACATTTGCAATGTCGTCATCCATAATATCAGACACAGGAATTCTCCAGTCTCAGTTCGTTACTTCTAAATTAACGTGCTGCTTTACGCTCAGCCTTGTCACGAATGGCCCCGACTGTCCGCTTGCCGCCCTTCCGGGTACGTGCGTTGGTCTTGGTGCGCTGCCCACGGACTGGAAGCTTGGCGCGATGCCGAAAGCCGCGGTAGGACTTGATGTGCTGGAGTCGACGGATGTCTTGCTGGACTTTGCGACGAAGGTCGCCTTCCACCATGAAATCATCGTCATTCTGCACGAGGGCGTTAATCACACCGGCCTGGGCGTCTGTCAAGTCGTAGACGCGTGTCTCGGGATCGAGATTGCAGCGTTGGCAGATGGACAGTGCCAGATGGGGGCCCACACCGTAAATATAGGTCAAGGCTATTTTGAGCTTCTTGCGTTCGGGAATATCTACACCGACGATACGTGGCATGTCAGTTTCTCCTTAACCTTGACGTTGTTTGTGACGTGGATCTGAACAAATAACTCGCACTACCCCGCCGCGGCGGATGATGCGGCAATTAACGCAGCGACGTTTAACGGAAGCGCGAACTCGCATAGGGAACTCCTGAAACTTAGATCTAAAAACTAAAAAAAAATCGGTGCAGACGGCCTCTTGGTAGGGAGGTGTCGGTGTCTGGGCGAAGCGGCTAATATAGCAAGACCGATGTTCTTGCAAATGCGGGAATCGGAAATCAGGTTTTGCGGTAGACGATTCGCGCCTTGGCGAGGTCATAGGGGGACATCTCCAAGGTGACCGTATCCCCCGGCAGGATGCGGATGAAATGCAGGCGCATTTTGCCGCTGATGTGCGCTAGGACGGTGTGCCCGCCCGGGATTTCTACTCGAAACATGGTGTTCGGCAGAAGTTCCTTGACGGTGCCTTCTAGTCTTATTGCGTCTTTGGGCAAGTGATTATCTCCGCTTCGTGATGTGTAATGATTATCATATGTTCGAAATGCGAGGACATGCTGCCGTCCTGGGTGCGGACCGTCCAGCCATCCTCGTGATCTAGTGTGACCCGGTGCGTGCCAATGTTTACCATGGGTTCGATGGCGAGGACCATGCCGGGGCGCAAGCGCGTGGTGGCGCGGCGGGTGACGTAATTTGGAACTTCCGGGGGTTCGTGCAGGTCGACGCCGCAGCCGTGCCCGACAAAGTCATGAACGACGCTAAAGCCAGCAGAAGTCACCATTTTTTCGATTGCGCGTCCGATGTCTTGAACGGTATTGCCTGCATTGGCAGCCTTGATGCCCGCATACAGGCTCGCCTTTGTGATGTCCATCAGTTTCGCGACTTGCGTGGTGGCTGGGCCCATAGAGACTGAGCGTGCGTTATCTCCGACATAGCCTTCGAAGTGGACGCCACAATCGATTTTTACGAGGTCGCCCATGAGTACTGTACGGCTGTCGTTGCCTATGCCATGGACAACTTCTTCGTTCAGGGAAATGCAGACTTGGCCAGGGAAGCCTTTGTAGTTCAGAAAGGCGCTGGTGGCGCCAAGTTCCTTGATCGTCTGGCCCGCGTATCGGTCCAGTTCACCTGTGGTCATGCCTGGTCTGACGTATCTGCAGATGCGATCCAGTGCTGTGGCTGCAACGACAGCGGCCTGGCGAATTCCCGCCAAGGCTTCGTCGGAGTGGATGATATATTTCGGTTTTGGCATCGGATTCAAATGGGTGGGAGTGCGCGTCCGCGGCGCGTGGGCAAAGTGGCGAAGATAGCGAATTGCGCCTAGGGGTCAAATTTTACTTGACCTGAGGGCAGTCGTTACACGGCTATGGTCATGCCCTCGCGAGCCCAGAAGAGGTTGAAGGAAGTTTCCTTGGTGCGGAACCTGCGGCCGTAGGTGCGTCCGTAGTCGTCGATCTGGCTATCCGACGTGCGCGGCTCATGATGAAAGACCGCGAGTTGCTTTACCTCGCTCTCGATGGCTATCTCTGCGACGGTCGGGATGGATGAATGTCCCCAGCCTCGGCGATTCGTGTACTCGGTCTCCGAGTATTGGCCGTCGCCGATCAGTAGGTCGGCACCTCGGATGAAATCTTTGAACTCCGCCAGCAAGCGAGCACGCTCTTCAAGATCGAGATGCCCCCATTGCGGGTCCGCCTGGAAGTTTTCTGGTGGGTCAGTCATCTGGTCGAGTTCGATGTCGCTAGCGTAGACCATGGTGCGGTCGCCCAAGCGAATGCGATACCGGGCACAGCCCCCAGGATGAAAAATCTGTTCCTGCCAATCTAAGCGCAAGTCTCCGATTTCGATCGCTTTGGCGTTGATTTCGTGGATTTCCAAGGTGGCGTTAAACATCGACATGTCGATGGGAAAGTAGTGTGTGTCCATTTGGCCTTCGAGGATATTCTCAAGGACCTTTTCTCGCGCCGGGCTGCCGTAGATGTGCATCTGGACCCCAGGGATGAAGGCTGGCTCAAAGAATGGCAGGCCCTGGATGTGATCCCAGTGGGTGTGGCTCAGGAAGAGGTGAATCTTTTTCAGGTGCTTGCCAGCATTGACTGCTTTGGCTAGCTCAATGCCCAGCAGGCGGATGCCGGTGCCAGCGTCAATGATGACTAGGCTATCTTGATGCTCAATGCTGACGCAGGGGGTGTTCCCGCCGTACTTCTCTGTCATTCGGCCCGGAGTGGGGAGTGAGCCGCGCGTGCCCCAGAATGTTACGTGTAGTTGATTGCTGCTCATGAATCAGTGGCTTTTGGGGGGACGTTTACCGTGGGCATATCTCGCAGTTTCTTTTCCAGAAACAGGAGCCGAGCTTCCCCAATCTCAATCTGGTCATTGTCGCGCAGAACACTGCGTACGATCCGCACGTTATTGAGGTACGTTCCATTCGTGCTATCCAGGTCCTCTACCAAGTACTCTTCATCCATGCGGTAGACTCGAGCGTGAATGCGGGAGATGTTCTTCAGCGGCAACTGAATGGTCGCCTCAGGGCTGCGGCCGATGGTGATCTCTTCGCTCCCCAGTTCTATGCCCTGTATGGCACCTACGCCACGGACTTCAAGAAACGCGGTCTCGTACACTACTACTCCGTCGCCCAAGATATCACGCCGCGACAGCCGCAGGGTGTTTGAGTCCGCTGATTCGGCGATAGGCGGCGCAGACGGTCCGCTTGCGAAAGCGGTGTCGTCAGTGGCTCCTGGACGAACTATTTTCGCCATCACCGTTTTGTCTTTGCTTAACCCGCTCAATATCTTGGCTCACTGCGCGTGGCGTTGCGTTCGCGTTAAGTTCAATGTAAAATTCAATCTCGCCGTGACAAGCCAAGTGGCACAGAATCCGCTAAAATTCTCGCGGTGTCGTCAGCGGTCTGCTCGCCTCCTTCGCGGATTAAATGGATCCATTGGTCACTGCAGTCGTGCCGAATTAAGTGGTCAATGACGCGCTCTCGGGTCGCGGTGTCTAAGTCCAATGCCCGAACTCCAGTTTTTTCTGAAATTTGGGTCAACGTAAAATTGATTGCACCTTGTTGTTGACTGTTCTCTTCAGTCATGAGACGCGTCAACCATGGTGTAACCGCTGCTGGTGGCAGTATCAGATTTTCAGGCCCCTGGAAAAGTTTCCGTGCGCCAAGCCGTGCGAGGGCCCACAGTTCAAACGACGCGAACTCCGGGCGTTTTATCAGGATCGAACCAAATCTCTGTTTGGCTTGGACCGGCAGCCATTCCATGGCACCGATGCAGCGCCACATTTCTAGTCTGGCCTGCTCCCCTTCTCTAATGGCCCTGCGATACTTACTTTTTGGGGCAATGATTTTGCCTGAAACCCCGCTCACGGTGCTCTGGTGACCTGCCTTTAAGCCACCTGCTACACGGCGCCAGAAAACCCACCACTCGGCTACATTCTGCGCGCTTTTGGGGTAAGCTAGCCCGTCGAACCACATGGACCAGACTTTTCGCATGCGCAGTGCATCACCGGGATCGCCGAAGCCAGGCCGCAGGCAGAATCCGAGAAGATTAAGCCAGCGTGCTTCAATCGGTGCGGCCCGTCGCGCCACGTCTCTGATACTTATCAGGGAGTCGGAAAAGGTCCTGCAGGTGTGCATGGTCCAGTTGGTTTTTTGCTGGCCAGTGATTTGCTCAAGGCGCTGAGGTAGCTTGGCTAGCGCCTGAGGTGGGCCATTGAATGATTGCTCTAACTCACGAACCGCAGCGTCCAACGTAGCCGCCGGGAGGACGACGCTGGTGGTCTCTTCAGAATTTGTCGTTTGGGCGGCGATTGCAGGGCGCAGATCGAAGCGTAGCGGCCAAGAGTGATCAGTTGACGCGGATTCAAGCGCGATTTCGAGCGCTCCTACCTCCGTGACTTGGCTGCGAAGCGACACTTTCAGGCCCTGCTTTTCGCCCTTGCCAAACTGCAGAACTGAGACCAGAGGGGCAACCAGACTCAGCTCGTCCTTCTCTGTCTGGACAACTCCAGGCTGATCATGCAGACGCGTTGCGCTGCTGAATAAGGGGAATTGAACGCTCTGGTTGGTCTGAAGCTGAAAGCTTCCAGGGACTGTGGTCACGGTGCCTTCGTCCGTGTCACGGGAGATCAAACACACGATCTCGTTGCCGTCCGGGCCGTTGATCTCGGTATAGTACGCGTGCGAAATTCCGCCCTGAACTCGTACACCTTCGCCCCGTCGCCCACGTCCGTAGTAGCTGGCCCCCCGCGCGACTGCGAGGGCGTAGTCGCTTTCCAGTTCTACAGGCTTGGTGCGGTCAGGGAACCAGGATGCGAGTGCGGAAAGAACCTGCTTCCGAACCGTGGACGGGATCGTGCTGCCACCATTGAACAGAACGTGCTTGGGAAAGGCTAGCGAGTCGTCATCTTTGGAGATCTCAGCCGCTCTTCGTAAGAATGCGAGCAGGTGAGAGGTTACCGCGGGGTCTTGTGCGTACGGCAGGCCCATTTGGCGAATTCCTGCAGCCTGCGGCGGCTGGGCATCGCGATCCAAAAGTGGAAAGAAGCCCTCGGTTAGCAGAGACAGCAGTTCGTCTCGCCGAAGTTCTGCGGTTCGCGTTCCGCCCAGAAGCGAGCTGCCGCGCGAAAGTAGAGTGATTGGTGCGGAGTCCACATCGCCGTTCAGCAAGTCTTCCTTGGCTTTGCGGCAAAGCTGCACGAGCTTGCTCCACTCCGCGGGCTTCAACGTGGTCTTCCATGCTTGCTCGAAGCGTCGAGCGAGCGCAATGTCGATGTTGTCTCCGCCTAGCAGCAGGTGCTCACCGACGGCAAATCGTCGCAGCTTGCCGCCAGCCTCTAGTTGAATGAAGGAGAAGTCGGTGGTTCCACCGCCCACGTCGATCACAAGAATTCGCTCCCCCGGATCCAGAGAGGTCTGCCAGGTATCAGCGTTGACATCCAGCCAGGCATAAAACGCTGCCAATGGTTCTTCCAATAGCTGAATTTCCCGCAGCCCGGCATCTCTAGCCGCACGAATGGTTAGATCGCGCGCGGTTTCGTCGAAGCTTGCAGGGACCGTCACCACAACTTGCTGTTCTTGTAGAATGCACGGCGAGCCTTCGCGGTCGCGGGTTTTCCCCAAGACCTGATTCCAGGCGTCTCGAATATGCCGGAGATAGCAGGTGCTGACTGCCAGCGGAGAAAGCTTGTCAGAGGAGTTGCTTCCCCACGGGAGAATGGCGTCCTCCCGGTCGACCCCGGCGTGAGAGAGCCAGGATTTTGCCGAGTTGATCAGC
>DMTJ01000535.1:221-2930 GCA_003477185.1 Lentisphaeria bacterium | reverse complement strand
ACTTGGTGGGTCTCGTCTTCAAAGTCGACCTCAAGCTTACTCAGGGTGACCTTCTGGTCGAGAGACTTGCGGATGCGCCGGCGCTTGTTCTGGCCCGAGATGCTGTTGAAGTCGTCCACGAGCTCAAGCGGCTGGCGTGAGTACAAGAGCGAGACAGTCAGCAGGGGGTTCGGGATCTCGGGGTTGTGCACCACGGCGTAAGCAGGCGGGACCTGCTGCTCGTTGGCGAAGTAGTCGAGGATCTTGTAGAACGCCGGAGCCTGCTCGGGCTTCGGTACTTCGAGCAGAAACAGGGACTCGATGGGAGCGGCTGGCGGAAGCAACAGGGGATTAGTTGCCTCGCGAATTTGCTCGCCAATCGGCTTCTCCAAGTCGAAAGAGACATGGAAGAAGTGATTGAAATACGGCCGAGCACAGTAGTGACGAAAGTCCTCGTAGTCGACCGTCCCGTCAATNNCCGTCCCGTCGAGGGTCGAGAAGCGGTCGCACTTGTGCGGAATATCGAGGAACGTGCGCAGCGATTCGATGCAGCGCTGGTTGTATTCGAGTTCCGCTTGGCGGTCGATGAATTTCTGCTTGTTGGAGATCAGCACGATGTTGCCAGTGTTGCCGGTGTCGATGGCGCGAGCCACTGGGCCTTCGAGGAAGTCGATGGTGTTGTCGACGAACTCAGCGGCTTCCTGATCGGCGTAGGGCAGTACGAAGACAAACATGGTCTTGTCATCGAGAGCCACACGAGGCAGATCGCTGACGTGGTCCAGCAGCTTGGTGCAGATGCCGTTGCCGGTGCCGCCGCCGGTGGAGGTAAAGACGATGTTGTTCTGGATCTCGTGGAGGAGGACGTCGCGCACCGAGGAGAAGGCCTCCTTGGCTAGCGTTGGATCCTTCCGTGACCCTTGTAAAGCGGCACGGTTGGTGCTCGCAACTGCTCGCAGCTTCGATGATGCTTCGACCTTGTCGAGCTCCATCTCAGAGACGTTGACGATGATGGCGTTGCCTGTGTCAAGCAAACTTGCCAGCTTGCTACCTGCGCCGCCGATTCCGATACTCATGCGATTCCCTCCAGGAAAGTGGAGCGGCGGACTTGAAATCGATGGCTGGTGGCCAGCTGCTCGATCGCCTTTGCTCCGTGGGTTGTAATATAGAGATTCTTGCGATTGCGCTCGTCGCGAACGTTTAAAAAGCGGAGCTGACAAAGCGCTTCCACACAGGCCATAGCCGTCTGCTTAGTCCGGGTAATGTCGTGAGCCTTGAGATCATCAAAGGCATTTGTAAGATTATACACACGACTCTTACTCTCAGCCTTCGCAGCCCAGAACAACACGAGAAAATGGGTCTCGCGAAGGTGCTCTACCTGCTCTGCAAAAAGCTCACTCACTGGCTGCTGTCCGGATTGTAGGTGACGGGCGACCTTGCCCGTGTGGTCTGCGGATGGGTATCTTGGCAACTCAATGCGTGCTGTCAAGCAGCAAACAGCATCTTTATTGAAATAAACTGTAGTATAGTTGCGTAAAGTGCAGTTTAGTTTGGTTAAGTGTATTTCAGTATCTTATTTTGACTAGCAAATGCAGAGGGTTGAGGCTTCTCACGCCTGACTGTTCGGAATAATTGCGGTTTAGCTGCGTAGATTAAACGCCCCTCAAGTCCGCCACGAGCCTCACCAAGGCTTTTGAATCCGTGCGGCGTTGGCTCACTGGGGTGCCTATGGCATATTCAAGAAATGCTAAATTTTTCGCCACAGAAATGCACCGACGAGCTGTTTCACCTTCTCGCAAGTAAAAACAGCTGTCGTTTCGCGACCATCCTTGGAGACGGCCGCTATCCCTGGCAGCCCTGGACTTCGGACCTTCTTGGTGCCGCCCGGCCGATGCTGATTCCCGATGAGGACCTAACCGGCGCGGTTCTGGCGCATCCTGAGATCTCGCGCCCCCTGCGTAGTCTCTTCCAGATCGCTGTCTGGAGGCACAACTTTGCCACCCGCGCGATGCCGCAACAGTGGGGCTTCTGGTCCTTTATGCTCGCCGGCTCAGCTTCAGACGGGTGGTGCCTGCCGACCTCGCTGGGCATCGCCTGCCCTGAGAAAGCCCAGGACCATTGTTTGCAGGTCGGGCTGCGCATCCATCACGACTTGAAGGCAAACCTGTTGCCGGAAGCTTTGGCCTTCCTCGGGCCCACGGTTGCGAAGTCCGCAACGCCCTTGCGCCGGGTTCGGAGTGGGCGTGCCTTTACCTACGAAATGCTTCGCGCGCGGCAAGTGGTTCCTCCACTTCCCGCCGTTACCGGCGGCTCCTTTGGAAGAGCCTTCTCGGTAGCCGCCAAGATGTCTGGACCGCAAGCTCCGCGGCAGGCAGCCCGCAGTTGGGATCGTTGGCAGCGCACCTTGGTTCCAGCCGCGCTCGTGGGCACAGGAGGCCTGCTGCCAGGGGTACGCTTATCTTTGGACTATTGCTGGGCGCTGGACAAGCTGCTTGATGAGCCAGACCAGTCATTCGCCGCCAGGGTGGTGGGGCGGTATATGCTGGAAACTACGGGAAAGGTGACGCGGCGCGTCCACCGGAGCGATCCTGAGATCGAACAACTTTATCAGCAGGCTCTGGAGTGTTTTACGAAATCGAGTGATCTGGCGCTGTTGGGAGATGTCTCGCTTACTGGCATGAGCCGTGTCTACCACAATGAGATGACCTTGGATCATTACCATGGCCGTTTCGA
>DMTJ01000535.1:0-193 GCA_003477185.1 Lentisphaeria bacterium | reverse complement strand
CGTTTCGATCGCACCCTTCGCAGTCACAGCCTGGATGATTGTTCCGGTAGCGCGGTGCGTTTTGCTGAGTTGCTGGTCACCTTGGGAGAGCTGAAAGAAGGCGCAGCCTGGGCCCGCCTTGCCGAGCGCCTGAGCGCGCAGGCAGTGGATGAACGGGGTCCGGTAGCAGCGCTGCTTGCCGGACTCCAAAGCG
>DMTJ01000557.1 GCA_003477185.1 Lentisphaeria bacterium | reverse complement strand
GCAAGGTGTAGAGAGTCACGGTTGGGACTGGCGCAGACTTTTGGTCCGCAGCCACGGTGAAGCCGTAGGATAGATGCATGCCTTCTTGGCCGAGTTTCTGTGCGACTCTCGCGAAGCGAATCTTGGCCTGTGGGCCCTCCGCGATTCGCTCCCGTGTGACTACGGGCCCGCCCGGGTCCATTTCATGCATGGTGATGCTGCGCTCGAGCGGAAGGTCTCGCCACCAGCCGGGCTTGGACTTACCGAGTTCTTCGCGCGACTCGATCAATTCACCGTCGACCCAGATCTCCGCGCGCCAGCTAATCATCGAGCCCACTTCGGCCAAATACCCTTTGCTCCGAAAAGCCCGGGCGTTTACCTCCGGCACGCCGGCCAATCGAGTCGGGTCATCTTGCTTTCGATTGCTGAACTTGCGGAGCTTGCGTTGGCCATCTGTATCTTCCACGAGCACGAAAACCCGCACATATGGGGCCTGCATGCGCGCCTTCCGATGCAGCACGCCAAGCTTCAATATCCGTGCCGGGCGGCGACGATTTGGGAGCGCGTCAAAGGACACAATCTTCGCTCGTTTGTTGGTGGGGGCCAGTCCTTCCTCAGCTGGATGCTCGTCTCCGTCGTCAGCGTTGTCGTCCGCCGCCTCCGATTCTATAATCGTCTTGATGTCGAACAGCTTGACGCGCCCTTTTTCCCTAGCGTCCCCATGCGTGTAGTATAGATAGCCATTCTGAACTGCCTCCACAGTGACCTTGCTGATCGGGGTGCCTTTCCACGGAATGATCGTGGAGGCGCTCGTGGAGAGCACACAGAGTAGTGCTAAAGCGCCCCACCTCATGGCGCGACCGTCTTCAAAGGCCGCAGCTTGATGTACTCATCTCCGTCGTAGAGGATCGTCACCGACTTCATCGGGCTGAATTCGATCGAGCCATTCGCTGCCTTACTCACAAGAACCCCCTGAATCACCTCGCCATTTGCCTTATGAAGCTCATGGTCGGGGATCCAAAGCTTGGTGAGCCTCAGGGTGCCAAGCTGGGTCAGTTCACCGCGAAAAACCAGCACTTTCTTGCGAATCGGCGCGTAGCCAGCCTTGCGCACTTCCACCAGATGCGGCCCCTCGGCCAGGTCGGCAAAATCGGTGATCTTGGAAACCAGACGCGTTCCCTGTTGCCGCGTGGTCCCCAGATTCTTTGCGCCCACGTAAATCTGGCAGCCCGGCGGCTCAGTGGCCAGGGAGAATCCGCCCAGTACCGATTCCATATTTGTGATGATCTTCGTGGTCTTGCCAGGCCCGATGCTTGCGTTCTGGTGCACGTCGTCAAACCCGGTTTTAGTCAGCCGGAGAATCAGAATTCCGGGCGCGAGGTTCTTGCGCTCGAAAGGCGTGGTGCCCAGCAACTCATCGTTGCCATACACATCCACCCCGGTTGGCGTAGTTTCCACGCGTAGTGCACCCGGCTTGGCCTGAAATGCTGGCAGTGGGACTCGCACCTCTTGATCCTTGAGGAGCGTCACCGAATTTGAGACATTTTCGTGTCCGGCCAGGCGACCCTGTACCTCATGGCGACCCGCCATCAGATCCGTCAATACCAGCGGGCTATTGCCCCGGTACTGGCCGTTGATGTAGATTGACGCGCCCTGGGGGGTGGTGTCCACCCGCAACTTCCCCAGCAGGCTTTCCAGCAGGCAATGCAAACCGACCGGTCGTTCGTCGGGCACTTGCAGCGTAATCGTCCGGCTTTGGTGTCCCGCAAGGCTGAACGTGACCTCCTTAGTGCCGAGTGGAAGTGGCACCACGCAGGGAGTGGTTCCCAGCGGCTTGCCAGCCATCAAGATGCTCGCGCCAGGCGGTGAGGACGTAAGCCGTACCGGTGGTCGAAACGGCTCCAGTCTTACCTCTACCTGATACGGATCAATGGCACCCGGTTGAATTCGCTCGAAATGGGGATGATGCCCCTTCTTGCGCACCTCGACCATGTGCCCCGCCACATCGATCTGCAGCACAAGCGGCGTCAAGCCTACCTGCTTCCCGTTCACCGTCACCTCAGCCGACTCTGGCTGGCTTGAGATCTCCAATGTGCGCACTTCTGCGCTCCAAAGTGCGAGCGCCAACAGTGCCCCCAGGGCAAGGTGCCAATTTTGCGGAGTTCGCATCACCGTTTCCTTCGCCGCTTCTCGATCTGTGCTTCAAGATAGCCTAATTCCTTCCGTGCCCGCGAAACCCGTGGGTGCTCTCGATCCGGCACCATCTCCACGATTCGCAGAAATGCCGCCCTGGCCAGCTCCAACTCCCCAAGCTTGCGGTGCGTCTGGCCCCGAAAGGTCAGATCCTGCAATTCCTTGTCCAAAAGATTCTGTGCTTCCCGCTTCAGCATCAGCGCCTTCGCGTAGTACTCCGGCCGGTTATCCAGATCAGAAACCAACTGCAGCACATGGCTGAACTCCTCAATCGCCAGATAGACATTCGGGGTATTCACATCTCGCTCGGCAAACAGCCGCTCGCCGTGGGTGAACCGGCGATGCGCGCTTTCCAGCAACTCCTCACGGGAGATCGCAATCGCCGCCAGATCCAAGTGCGACTCCGCAAATCCGCTCAGTTCTGTCGCGACAATCTCGAAATCCGGCTCAGCTGGCGAGTTGATGTAGGCTACATGGTTGCCCTTGCGGCCCTTCCGTACGGTCAGCTGGGCAATCTGCGTCCGACTCCCCGTGCCGCGCACTGCTGGCGTTCGCAGCGCCAGAAAACTCTCTTGGAAGACGATACTCTCCAGCTCAGCCAATTGCTCCGGTGACAGGAGCTTCTCGCGCTCGAACTGCCTTTCATTGGCCAGGTCATCCACCGACGCGCTGAGCGTGCCCCGGTCCAGCTCGAGATAGAATCGAAACACATTCTGCGGCGTAACCTGCAGCGTCTCGTATCGCAACATTAGGTGCGTGGCGTTCTCCGGCACAGCCGAGACAACCGCTGGCGGCGGCGCGCTCTGGCGCAATCCCACCGCCAGGCAGACAATCACCAGCATCAACACGAGTACGCCTGCCAACAGCGGCACGCGGTGTCGCTTGCTTATCAGCTTTGTCTCCTGAGAAAACTCCGCAGCTGGGAGCACGACGCTATCGTGGCTGGTAAATACGAAGCGCTTGCTACCGGTCTGGATGACGTCCCCTTCCGAGAGCATCGCGCTATCCCTTACCGGCTGGCCATTCAGCGCCGAGCCGTTCGTACTCCCCAGATCCCGCAGCCGCCAGAGACCGTCTACCTGCTCAATCTTCGCGTGGTAGCTGGACACATCGGGGTCTTCCAGCACGAGATCGTTATCGTTCTCGCGGCCAATGCAGCAGCCAAGTGGTGGCAATGTCACCACCTCGCCACGCAGCTTGCCCTCAATGTGAACCAGCTTCATGCCGAAGTCCGACGGTCTTGGAGTCGTGTGGGTTCCGCCTGAGCGGCGGGTTGCGGGAACATGTCGCGGTCAGTCGGAGATGGTAACCTGCATCACCACATCGGTGCCCGGGCGATCACCGCGACCGGTCTGGGTGGTGCCGATCTTGTTGACCACGTCCATGCCTTCCGCGACTTTGCCGAATACTGCATGCTTACCATCCAGATGCGGCGTCGGCCCGAGTGTAATGAAAAACTGCGATCCGCCCGTGTTGGGGCCCGCGTTTGCCATCGACAAAACGCCTGCCTCATCATGCCGTAGCTGCGGGTGAAACTCGTCCTGAATCTTGTAGCCAGGTCCGCCAGTGCCTGTCCCTGTGGGGCAGCCGCCCTGGATCATGAAGCCACTGATGACACGGTGGAAAATCAGGTCATTGTAGTAGCCTTTTTCCGCCAGCGTGATGAAGTTCTCAGTCGTGATCGGTGCCAGATCCTCGTACAAGTCAATTGTGAACTTGCCGAGGGTCGTTGTGAATGTTGCGGTGCGGTTCGCCATGTCGTCTCCTTGTTAGTGTATTGGTGGGGCACTCTACCCGTGCCAGTGTCTTGCGTCAACGGGATTTACCCTGCTTGCGCGATCCCTGCCTCCAAACGTGCCAGTACGCGCTCGCGTCCCAGCAGTGCCGCAGTCTCGTAAATGCCCGCGCCTACGCTTTGCCCGGTGAGCGCGACACGAATCGGTTGATTCAGCTTGCCCTGCTTCATTTCCGCCGCTTCCGTCACACCGTGAATTGCGGACTCAATGCCCGCAACGTCGAAGGCCTCGAGTCCGGAGAAAGCAGCGGCTAAAGCCCGCAGGCGATCTGCCACTCCGTCCTTTGCCAGGTGCTTCCGCACGGCCTTCTCGTCATAAGTCAGCGTCTCCACGAAGAACGGAGCCCAGCCTGCCACATCCGTAAACAGCTTTGTCCGCGTTTGCAGCAACAGTGCCACTTGGTCAAAAAACTCCCGCTCCCCGCCAGCCCAATCCTCATCCGCAGCCGCCGCCCAGGCAGCATTTGCGAACTCCGCAAACGGCAGGTCCGCCAGATAGCGACCGTTGAAATCGAGCAGCTTGCGAAAGTCCATCTGTGCTGGCGAGCTGATCACCCGGTCCAGTGCAAACGCTGCGATCAGCTCCGGCCGCGGCATATACTCGACATCGTGGCCAGGAGACCAGCCCAGGAGTGTCAGGTAGTTGAACAGTGCATCCGGCTGGTAGCCCTTTGCCCGGAAGTCTCCGACGTAAGCATCGCCATCGCGCTTGCTATATGGCCGTCCCTGCTGATTCACAATCATCGGCAAATGGGCAAATTGCGGCAATTTCGCACCCAAGCTTGCGTACAAGAACACATGCCGAAACGTATTCTCCACATGGTCGTCACCCCGAATCACGTGGCTGATTTCCATGGCGATGTCGTCGCACACATTCGCCAGGTGAAACACCGGGTTTCCATCGCTGCGGACGATCACCTGGTCACGCATGCTGTCCAGGGGCTTGCTCAAATGCCCTTTCACTAAGTCCGTGAACTGCACTTCCCGGCGTTGAAAAACCATGCGGACGGCACCTGCCACTTCGTGCGCCACTGTCCCGTCCAGGATCCCGCCTACCTCATCATCCAGCCCCAGCAGCAGCGTGCCCGCTGCATTGTATAGCTGCAAGCCCTTGAAGCCCGCCAGCGTCCCTTGCTGCGGCGCTGGCTTGCCCTTGCGTGTCCGCAGGGAGTAGCTCACGCCCGTCTGGTCGACGCAAACCGGCTCGTCCGCATGCAATTCCAGCTCGACGCTCTCCGTATCCACGACGAATGGCAATCCAGCTGTGTTCCAGGGAAACCGTAGCAACGTTGCCTCGCCGCCATCCCCTTTGGCAAAACGATACGCATGCCCGCCTTCCAACAGCGACTCTGCCGCCGTCAAGTGGGCCTCCCGCTGGGCGCTCTGGTAGACCGGCTCGCCATCAAAGGTGAGGCCCATCCACTCCATGACCCCAAACAGCGCCTGCACCGCCTCGTCTGTCGACCGCTCCCGGTCTGTGTCCTCTATTCGTAACAGAAACTCGCCGCCGCAACTCCGGGCTGCAAGCCAATTAAAAATCGCCGTGCGAATATTGCCTATGTGAATATTTCCAGTCGGCGAAGGGGCAAATCGAACGCGCATAGCAAGCATCCTCTCAACATGATAAAATCAGCAACTTAGCACGACTCGCGCCAACTGAGACGGGCCTTCCCCGTCCAGCCCTGTCCGGAAATTCTCACGCATCTGGCGGTATCTAGATTGACAGTAAAACAGTTGAACGTACTTTTGCTTGTCAAAGCGTGATTGCGGTTCACACGCGCGGTATCACAAAAACTTCCTTTTGAGGCCAAATATCAAGCAAGCACCGGCCACGCTAACTCGGTTTATGTATAGTTACTGATGGCAAATTGGACAAAATCACGGCCCAACGTCTGGGAAACTCGTTCTCCGGATTTAGAAACGCTGTTGGCCTCCACTATTCTGGCAGTTTGTATACTGCTGGGAGCACATAATTTTCTGCGTATCCCATCGCCCTGGCCTACTCTGCTGGGGTTGGGCGGTTTTATGGTGATTCTGACCATCTCAATCTGCGCAATTCGCACGGTGACTTTGGATACGAAACGCTGCATTTTGCGGAGCCGTTGGCTGTTAGGAATGACCGAGGTGCTGAAGTTCAAGAGCGGTATGATCCGGGTCCGCTGGATCTCCGCGTTCGGCCAGTATCGGGCAGCTGTTCAGCTTAAGATAGGTCGAAAGGAGCGCACTCTTTTTACGGCCAGTGATCCTATTTCGGCATGGCGTCTCGGGTACCGAATAGCTCAGGACATGGGCGTGGACTTCATTGATGACCTGTATGCTTCGTGTCGTGTTCGGTCTTCACGCGCGTTATTTTCTGACTGGAGGCCGGTCGATATTGGCCCGCGGAGAAACGCGCCACGGCACCTCTGGTGCAAGCTTGCGGAAGAAGACGGCGAGTTTGTTGCCGTCTCGCCTGCCCAGTATTATTCCTTTCCAGCAGTAGCCTCGCTGGCTGTGTTTTCGACTCCGTTTAGTGTCGTGATCGCGGCGTGGTGCGCCTCTCATGAATACTACCTGCTTGCCGCTCCTGCCATCATGGCGACCGTCTGTGGCGCTGTCTGTTTCGGGGCCTACGGGCTGGAGCGCTGGCGTCGGCTGTTTGACCCATTCTATGACGAGATCCTCGCCGTCAGTGCGCAGCGAGTGCTGATTGAGCGCCGCTTTTTCGGATTTGTGCACAAGGTAGAGGTGGCCAAGTCCACCATGCGCTTGTTCCGTGCCGTTATTGTCGACGAGCCCTACGTCAAAAGCATCGTCGCAATCGGGGACTCCGATGGCATCACCTTCGGCGCGAACCTATCCGAACATGAGCTGCGCCACATTCACGGCCGCGCCTGTGACGTCCTCATGGAACCTCGGCAGAGCTCTCGCCGTGAGTGACGGCGCGGCGGTGCTTGCCCCATGGCGCGAATCTGCGCCCCTTTTCGATAAGCTCACAGCCGAGGAGCGGGTGTTCTTGGCGGAAGCTGGCGAGCGTCTCGCCTTCACCCACCAGGAACGCCGACAGCTCATCGAGATGGCGCGGGACCTGCAGCATTGGGGCGCAGGGTCCCTCGGGGATTATTGGCCCAAAGAAAAGCCCAACGCCCGCAAAATCCTGCTCCGGGATCTCCGGCTGCGCATTGGCCAGTTGCGGGCAGGTGAGAAGGACTTCAGCGATCCCCCACTGCTCAAACCCGTAAAGCTGAGCAAAGAGCTGGCAACCACCGAGCGCAAGATCCATGGCATGTGTCCAGTGGCGTCTCCGGAGACCGTTTGTTGCAACCTGCGGACTATCGACACGGTTGAGAACTGCGGATTTGGCTGTAGCTATTGCACTATTCAGACTTTCTACGGCAAGTCCGTCACCTTCGACGCGAACCTGCCAGAGAAGCTGCGGGCCTTGAGCGAGACCCTCGACCCCACGCGAAACTATCACTACGGGACCGGCCAGTCTTCGGATTCGCTGATGTGGGGTAATCAACACGGTAATCTTGACGACCTCTGCTCGTTTGCCCGCGAGAACCCAAACATCCTGCTCGAGTTCAAAACCAAGAGCAAGAACGTCTCCCATTTCCTTAAGTCGGAAGACCTGCCCCGTAACCTGGTCTGCAGCTGGTCACTGAATCCTCAGGCGGTGATCGACAGCGAGGAACATTTCACTGCGTCACTCGACGAGCGGCTCCGTGCTGCCCGCGCCGTGGCTGACCGCGGAATCGGCGTCTCCTTTCACTTTCACCCCATGATCGTCTACGATGGCTGGGAGAGCGATTACCCGGCTTTGGTCGAGCGCGTACTTGCGGAGTTCGCACCCCATGAGATTCTATTCATATCGATGGGCTCTGTGACCTTCATCCGCCCCGTGATCCGCGCTATCCGCGAGCGCGAGCGCCCCACCAAGATGCTGCAGATGGACCTGGTCCCCACGGCCAAGGGGAAACTCAGTTATCCCCCAGACCTCAAAAAGCAGCAGTTTCAGACGTTGTATCGCAGTTTTGCACCTTGGCACGACCAGGTCTTTTTCTACCTGTGTATGGAGCAGGCGGAGTTTTGGGAGTCCACATTCGGCGCATACTATCCGACCAACGAGGACTTCGAGCACGCGCTCATGTCCGCCTCTCGCAGTAAACTTGGGCTTTCTTGAACTTGCTAGGCTCTGATTTACGGCTAGGTTCGCCCAACTTCCTAAATCTCCGCTGAGCATCATGTCCGAACCAGAAGACATTCTCGCATACATCAACGACGAGCACCGGCATTACGGTCTGCAGCAGGTGAGTCAAGCTAACTCACTGAGCTACTTCCTGCCGCTGCTGCACGAATTGTTCAATGGTGCCGAGGCCAAGACCAAAGTCGTGTTTACCATTCTGCACGAGCTCATGACCGATGATCGCGTGCAATGGACTCGCGCCGAACTCGACGAGAAGTGCCACTGGGTGCGCGAGCGCCAGTGGGCCTACCTCCTGCAACGGATGACCTATGTCGGCTGGTTAGAGTTCTACCGGGAGTCCGGTAGCTACATGATCAGTGATAAGGGTGAAACCCTGATGCGGCTGCTCAGTCGTTTTTCTATGGGGGCCGAGCTGGTCGAGAACGAAGGTGCCGCGGTTGCCGAGATCGAGTTCAGCCTGCTGCTTAGCGCTACTGATGTCTCCGACCGGCTGCGCTTCCTGCGAAACCGCCTGCAGAAGCACATCTCCCGTGCCGAAACCGCGCTTGAATCCCAGTCCGCGTATCTTATCCTTGAGATCTACGGGCAGCTCAAGTCCGCCTATCGCTGGGCAGAGCAGACCCGTACCACACTCGACCATATCGACCCGGATGACGACGATACCGAGACGTGGAATGGGATCCGCGACATTCACGACTACCTGTCGCGCCTCCATGAACTGATCTCCGAGATGCAGCTGCGCCTCCAAATCATCCAGCGCCAGCAGATCGACATTGCCCAATATGGCCTGACCCAACTTGATTTTGATAACTTCCTAGTTAATCAGTCCGTGGAATCTCTCAGTGACCTGATTCGGCCCCATCTCCAAAAAATTCCCCACAGCTTTCTGGCGATCGAAGCACACGTATTCGAGGAAGCGCGTGACATTTTTGAGCGAGAAGCTGGCGAGGAGGTGCCAGTGCGCGATTGGGACACCGACGTGCAAGAAGGCGAGGAGACCGGAGAGTCAGAACCTGCAGTCGAGTTGGAAGCCTTCACCAGTGCCCTGCAGCGCGCCCCCACATCGTGGGCCTCTGCCCAATCCGTATTAGCTGGCGCCGATTGGTCTAATGCTGCCTATCGCATGTCTCTGCTTACCCTGCTCGCCGATCGAGACGCCCGCTTCGACACCGGCGAACGCAGCAATGACCCAGTTGTAAATCTGCCAGTAGACGTCGTTTTCAGCGAAGATAAGCCACTCATTGCTGTCGAGGTCAACGACGAGACTTGGCAGATGACGCCCGGCGAACTGCGCCGTCGTACCCCCACCCCAGGAGCCACAAGTGGAACTTGACGAACAGCCTCAGGATCAGCTGCAGGAGATCTGCTCGCTGCTTATCGCCAACGGATACATCCCCAAGGATCAATTCCAGCAGTTGATGTACGATGATGAATTGCGCGCCCGCGTCGAGAACCGTCTCGACCTTGTCGGCCTCAAACTGCTGCAGAACGTTTACAGCGCCAACTGGGGCGTCGGGCTCAGCGACCGCACCAGCAGCGACGAGCGCCTCGAGTGGTCCAACAACTTTGGCCTCGAACGTGGCGCCATGGCCCTGCTCCTTATCATCTGGGTGAAGCTGATCCTGCCCAAAAGACTCGCCCAAGAGGAGCGCCAGCCCGAGGACGGCACCGTGGCTTCCCTCTTTCCGCAGATCGAAACCGTTCCCCAGCCTCGCGTGAGTGTTAATCGTGACCAGATTGTTGCGGAGTTCGCAGATCTGCTCGGCGGCATCACCCTCGTCGGCAAGTACCTCGCCCAGTTGTCGCGGGCCAAGCTCATTCGCTGCCACGGGGGCCTGGTCGAGGAAGGCCCGCTGCTTTCCCTCGTGGTCGACGAAACCAAGCTTGGCGACGAACTCCGCCGCGATGTCCTGCTCAGTGTGCTCAAGCGCGAACACAGCGCTGGTACCGCGCTGACTTAAGTCATGATCGTCGGAATCATCAGCGATAGCCATGACCACCTGCCGAACCTGCGGCAGGCAATGGCAGACTTACAAAACCGCGGTGCCAGCGCCATCATTCACTGTGGCGACCTCAGCGCCCCCTTCGTCACGAAAGAGCTTGGCGCCTTTGCCGGGCCCGTGCATACCGTCTTTGGCAACAATGACGCCGATCGCTTTCTCGCGCAGAAACTCGCCCCGGAGAACGTTCATCACCACGGTGAATTCGGCTTCATTGAGCTCGACGGCAAGCGTCTTGGCTTCACCCACTACGCCGAGTACGCCCGCGGCTTTGCCGCCAGCGGCCAGTGCGATGCAGCATTCTATGGCCACAGCCATGAGCACGCGCATGAGCTTGTGGCGGATTGCCTTGCACTTAATCCAGGCGAGCTTCTCGGGATGAAGGGGCCGCCAGCATTCTGCACCTACGATACGCAGACTGATCGTTTCGAGCACATCATTTTCCCGCACCAGAGGTGGTGATTCGCTATGCCAGACGACCCCAAAAATCCCTACCAAGGCCCCGCAGGTGGCTGGGGAGCACTTGCCGCCAGCGCCGAGATTATCACCCGCGAAAAAGCCATCGCGCGTGGCTCGGCCGCGTTGCTTCGGGTAAACCAGAAGGACGGCTTCGACTGCCCCGGCTGCGCCTGGCCTGATCCTCACGACCACCGATCTGCCTTCGAGTTCTGCGAGAACGGCGTCAAAGCCGTCGTTTGGGAATCCACGTCTAAGCGCGTCGACGCCGCCTTCTTTGCCAAGCACACCGTTTGCGAACTCCGCAAAAAGAGCGACCACTGGCTGGAGTCGCAAGGGCGCCTGGTCAATCCGCTCGCCTACGACCCCAAGACCGACCACTTTGCTCCCATCCCCTGGTCCGAAGCCTTCGAGACGATCGGCGCGACCCTGCGGTCGCTGGACGATCCCAACCAGGCGGCCTTCTACACCTCCGGCCGCGCCAGCAACGAAGCGGCGTACCTCTATCAGCTCTTCGTCCGCATGTTCGGCACCAACAACCTGCCGGACTGTTCGAACCTGTGTCACGAGTCCAGCGGTGTCGGGCTCACCCAGACCATCGGAATTGGGAAGGGGACCGTCTCGCTCGCGGACTTCGATGAGGCCGATGCCATCTTTGTCATCGGCCAAAATCCAGGCACAAACCACCCTCGCATGCTCAGCGCCCTCCAGGGAGCGGCCAGACGCGGGGCCCAAATCGTGGCCATCAACCCACTCGTCGAGCGCGGTCTCGAGAAGTTCCTGCATCCGCAGGAGGCCGGGGCCATGCTGTGCAACAAGGCCACCCCGATCGCCACTGCCTATTTGCAGCCCACCATCGGCGGCGATCTTGCCCTGCTCACCGGTATCTGCAAGCACATTCTTGCCGCCGAAGACGCAGCACCCGGGACCATTCTGGACCATGCCTTTATCGATGAGCACACCACCAGTTTTGCGGAGTTTGCAGAATCCGTACGTGCAGCAGACTGGGAGACCATCGAGACCCAGTCCGGATTGCGGAGTTCGCAAATCCAGGAGGTGGCGGACATTTACTTGCAGGCCAAGTCTGTGATCTGCTGCTGGGCCATGGG
>DMTJ01000464.1 GCA_003477185.1 Lentisphaeria bacterium | reverse complement strand
GTCACCAAAGTTAAACTTCTCTGCGTGGCCATCGCCGAACAGCCCCTGCTGGAACAGCCAGCCATGCACCCAGAAGTCTAACGACAGCCTCAGGTCGTTGATAGTCCGGACTGTAACGGCAGAATTCGAGGGCGCCCCGCAGTTGTTCCATGGACTGGCAACGTCGCTCATGACGATTCGCGCAGCAGGATCAACCACCTGCTCCAACTTCAGCGAGAACTCATCACCGGGGGCGACCAAGCCGACTCCGCTGCCGCCATCCGACACCCCCGTCATGTAGCGGCTTGCAAGGTCCGTGGGATCGCCGTGATTGAGAGCATAGGATCGCCTGGTTCGCGTGCCCACTGTCGCTCCCGGCAAACGATCGTCCAGCGGACAATGGTAGACCGGAAAGGCGAAGGCGGGGGCATCGGTGGCGGCTGGCGTTGAGCCCCCCGGATTCACGCCTTCGACCTGCCAGGTCTCGAGCGCCCGGCCATCGAACCCGTTGAGCAAGTCATCCCACGTGACCGAATACGTCCCTCCGTCTCCGTTGTTCGTTGGATAATGTCCTTCGTACTCGTCTGCATACATCATGATTGCCGCCCCAATCTGCTTGATGTTATTCAGGCAGACCGCCGTGCGGGCAGTCTCTCTTGCCTTGGCCAACGACGGCAGCAGCAGCGAAGCCAAGATCGCGATGATCGCAATCACCACAAGCAGCTCAATCAACGTGAAAGTCATCTGTCGTTCGGGGGGGCCCTGCTTCACGGTTTCTCCTTCAGAGTGAAACGACGGCACATACAGCCTGGATCGTTCGCCTTGCTCTGCGCAAGGAACGGGACTCAGTGAGCTTATGAGGCATTTTGGATGCTCCGGTGTGCTACTGGGCGCGAGTCGACACTGGTCCATCGGCGAGCCAGTGGTGACGACCGTAATATTGACGAATGTGCCCCCAATATGATCACCAGTAAAATTCGCACCGGGACTGGTTGCGTCGTAGTCGATCCGCCAGGCATTGGGGCCAACGTCAAAGGTGTCGCCGTCGAGAAGTGGATCACCGCCGACCGTGAAGCTCCCGTTGTTCCACGTACCGTTGTAATCGATCAGGGTGTAGGTAGTTCCGCGAGCCAGGGCCACGGGACTACTGGCAAGGTCGGAGACAGCGAGGGTGACAGTTCCGCTAAGGCTCAGTGCACCTACACCGCCCGTGAGCCCACTGTTGATGACAAGAAGGTCGGCGGCCGTTGCCGCCGCTGCGCTGGAGTCGAGCTCAACGGCCAGGGTCGAGCCGTCGCTGAAAGTCGCATCCGCGACAACCAACGATTCGATACTGGAGCCCGGCGCGAGGGTACCGCCCGATTGTACGCTTACCGCGCCCGCTATCGAGCCGCTTCCCCCGAGAACGCCGCCATTCACCGTATAGGCGGTACCACCGGTGTAGGCTCCGTTGACGAGCAACGTCCCAGCGTTGACTGTCGTCGTGCCCGTATAGGTATTGGCGCCGCCGGACAAAATCCATTTGCCAGCGTCATTCTTGACCAGACTGTTAAGGCCCGTTGCGTTGTGGTCGCGCAGATCGCCGTTGATTTCGTTGTCATTCGTGTTTGTGCCTGCAAGGGTAAAGATACGGGCCACAGCTGGGTCAGGATCGGTCGCAAGTGAGCCGTTGAAGATCACCCTGGCGGCGCCCGTCAGGCTACTCGTAAAGGTACCATCTCCTGTCTTGGTCGGGCCGCCACCGCCTACTTTCTCGCTGCCGTTCTTGAACGGGCGACCGACTGTAATGTCGGAACTGCCGACAAACTCAAGGGTGCAATCAGAGCTGTCCCCCCAGACATCGGCAATCACGTCGCCCAATGCGCCACCAGTCGTAATCTGCACTGTCCCAGCCCCACCGGTCAGGCTCGAAAAATCGTTTGCGGCATTGGTCAGCCTCAGCGTGCCAGTACCGATCTTATTCACGTTCGCAAGGGTCGTGTCAGTAATCACCCCGTTAATGATCAAGAGTTGATTATCCGACACACTGAAATTCGAAAAGCTATTCACCATGTTGATCGCGAGGTCAATGACGTGCGTACGCGTCAGGCTGGCGTTCACAGCCACGGCTACTGCACCAGCCAGGTCAATGGCGTTTCCACTCAGCGTAAAGTCCACTGCTCCGGGGCGAAATTCAATCCTGTTAAAGGACGTACCAGCAGGAAAGTCGTTGACTGGGGTCGTCCGCGTGCCGCCATTGAAATAGAGGCCGTCGCCAGCGGTGGGAGTCCCAATATCCCAGTTTGCTGCGGTCGTCCAGTTGTTGTCGGAGCCACCTCCGGTCCAAAAGTGGGTATCCGCTAGCGCCAGGTGCGTCGCGAGAACCAGGAAGGCGACACCCGCGGGGGTGGTCAAGAGACTGGTGGGGTTCGTCATGGCGTTCTTCTCCTTTTCTTACGACAGGCACGACCGTACAAGATTACGGCCTCACGTGACCCGGACTATAGCCCGGCTGCTGACACGTGTCAACAGAAAATCTCTGAGCCTGTGAGCTGGGTGCATGTCAACTCTGAAGATGGCGCCCCGCTTCAGGTCGACCGATCTACATTACTCACATTTCGCAGTTGCAGTTATGGCTTATTTTTGCTCGGCGGGTCCACTGGATCCCCGGACAATCAGGGTGGGAGTGGCCTCGAGCCGCCGAGGCGGAAGCTCGTCTGAGGACTGGGCTTCGACGCGGTCGAGCAGAAAGCGTGCGGCCTGCTCTCCCATGTCTTCCGGGCTTTGCTGGACGGACGACAGGGGCGGCGCCAGCAAAGAGCAACTGGGGGCATCGGAGTAGCCGACAAGCGAGAGCTCGCTGCCAATTTGGATGCCCAGCTTTTGCGCGGCCTGGTAGACGCCGAACGCGAGCGGGTCGGTGACGGCAAAGATGGCAGTCGGGCGCGGCTGCAGCTTGAGTAATTCGATTGCGGCGTCCTCGGCAGCATCGAAAGGGGCTGCGCTTATGGCAGAGCAGAGCGTGCCATGGACGGTCCGCAGCTTCTGCTCGAATCCTTCGGCCCGCGCCTGGGTAGTATGGAACCAGGGGCCCAGCAACATGCCGAAGCGACGATGTCCGTTCGCGAGCAGGTGCTCGGCCACGAGCGAGCCACCGGTCTTGTCGTCAGTGCCCACATAGTCGACGTGCGGGGCCGTCGGCAGCGGGGCATCAATGGTTACCAGAGGGATATGCCACTTCTCTACTTCGGTGCGCCAGATGTCGGCATCAAGGCCAGCAGGGGGGCGTAAGATGATCCCGTCAACACGGCGATCAATGAGTCGGTGAAGCTGATCGAGCAGCGGCTCTCGTTTCGAGGGAGCGAGCAGGAGGGGCATGTAGCCTCGGGGGGCAAGGGTGTCATGAATGCTACTCAGGACCGTAGCAAAAAATGGATCAGAGAGCCCGAGAATAACGCCAATGCTGCGGGTTCTCCCAGTTTGCATGCTACTGGCCGCGAGATTAGGACGATAGCCCATCTCTGCGGCAGCCTGCCGAATACGCTCGCGGGTCTGCGGATCCAGGCGGCCCGTTCCAGACAGTGCATAGGAAACTGCCGTACGGCTCACGCCCAAACGCTCCGCCACATCCTTCATCACCACTGCCATAGCTACTAACCCAGTTTACTTTACTCATACTCGAAGACCACGCCTTGGTGCATGGAAAACGGCGGCAAGGTAACCAGTACCGTGCTGTTTTCACGGGTAAGCGGCAGAGACGTGTCTCCCGGGATCAGCCGGGCCGCAACGATGGCCTCGTCCACGTCGAGCCGCACGGTTACGTCGTGCAGGATGGGAAGATCCTCGATCAACTGCTGATGCCCGGCGGTACCACGCGGGAGAGGCGGGGCGTACAGCACGTGGGCCACGAACCGCCTCTGGTGCTCCTGCTTGAGCAGGTAGGCCCGCCCGCAGGAGGGCAGGCGGACGTCGAGATAGGTGCGCCGGCGTAATGCTCGCA
>DMTJ01000479.1 GCA_003477185.1 Lentisphaeria bacterium | reverse complement strand
GGCTACCAGACCGCCGTGGTGGGAAAGTGGCACCTGAAATCCAAGCCTCAGGGCTTCGACTACTTCGAAGTGCTCAAAGGCCAGGGCCCCTACTACAACCCGCCGATGCTGACCGCCGATGGCACCGTCAACCACACCGGCTACACCACCGACATCATCAGCGACCTCACGCTCAAGTGGTTCAAAGAAGAGCGCGATCCCGACAAACCCTTCATGCTGATGACCCAGCACAAGGCACCGCACCGCAACTGGCAGCCCGGCCCCAAGTACCTGACCAAGTACGACGACGTCACCATCCCAGAGCCCCCCACGCTGTTTACCGAAAACGAAGGTCTCGGCTCGCCGGCCATGAACCAGACCATGACCATCTCGCGGCACATGTTCCCCAAAGACCTCAAACTCACGCCCCCGCGCTTGAACCCAGAACAAATGAAAGCTTGGAGCGCTGCCTACGATCCCAAGAACAGGGCTTTCAAAGAAGCAAAACTCGAGGGCAAGAAGCTCCTACAGTGGAAGTATCAGCGCTACGTCAAGGACTACCTGCGCTGCATCGACTCGGTGGACGACGCTGTTGGCCGCGTCCTTGACTATCTAGAAGAGGCAGGCTTGGCCGAAAACACCATCGTTATCTACAGCTCCGACCAGGGCTTCTATCTCGGCGAGCACGGCTGGTTTGACAAGCGCTGGGCCTACGAAGAAAGCCTACGCACGCCCTTCGTCGCCCGCTGGCCTGGCATCATCAAGCCCGGGAGCCACAACAGCGACATTGTCTCTCCGATAGACTTTGCCCAGACCTTTCTTCAGCTGGCCGGCGCCCCAGATCCAGGCGACATGCAAGGACGCAGCCTGATGCCTCTCTTACAAGGCAGCACCCCGAATGATTGGCGCAAGACCCACTATTTCCACTACTACGAATTTCCCGGTGCACACGACGTACGTCGACACTACGCGGTCGTAGACACCCGCTACAAGCTCATTCACTTCTACGAGAAAGACGTCGACATGTGGCAGCTGATCGATCTTAAGGCCGACCCCCTCGAGACCAGGAACTTCTACAACAACCCCGAGTACGCCACCGTCCGGGCCAAGCTGCACCAGGAACTCGACCGGCTACGCACCGAGTTCGAGGTGCCCCACGATCCAGGCCCAGAGCCCAAGAAGAAGAAGGCCAAGAAAAAGCCAGCCTGAAGCAGGCCACTTCGCCCCCACAAACTAATCGCGAATGATGGGAGCTGAACTCCTATGATTAAGGATTGGGTTCAAGATACGAATAGTAAGACGTCGACACCTCCTGCCTACTCGAACAACGATTGAGGGAGCTTTGCGGGCATTTTCCGGCGGTTGCAGTTCTTGGCGCTCGCCAGGCTGGCAAATCAACCTTGGTGTGGCACTTGTGCCTACAGCGGCGCCGAAGTGGATCTGATTTTGGAATATGGCCGTCGCCTTTTTCCTTTCGCAGTCAAGGCGACGTCAAGTCCCAAACCAGCTGACGGACGCGGTATCACTGCCCTCCGCAAAGTCTCATTTGTTGACCTAAAGTGCCTGCCTCGCTTCGCAAAATTATCAGGCGCGAGGGTGAAATTGCTTGTGAATCGAGAGCAAGCGATCCTGCTCGACATGGGTGTAAACCTGGGTAGTTGCGATATCCGCATGGCCGAGCATCTCCTGAATCACGCGCAGGTCGGCGCCGTTGCTGAGCAAGTGGCTGGCAAAGGAGTGCCGCAGCATGTGCGGGTGAATGTGGACCCGAATTCCGGACTCGCGGCCCATCTGCCGCACGATCCCCCAAATGCGCTCACGCGTCAGCGGCCTCCCATTTCGGGACAGGAATAAAGTGGCGATGTTCGCTCCCTTCAAAAGCTGCGGCCGGGTCTTGCGCCGGTAGATGTCGAGCGCCCGGCGCGCAGGCTGCCCGAATGGCACCACCCGGGTCTTATCGCCCTTTCCAGTCACCCGCAGCACGCCCATATCAAAGCGAACATCGTCATCGCGTAAGCCGACCAACTCGCTGACCCGAAGCCCGCTGGCGTACAACAACTCGAGCATGGTGTGATCGCGCTGATGAAGCGGATCCGTCGCCCGTGCCCGTAGCCGCAGCAGCTTACGCACATCGGCTTCACTGAGCAGATCGGGCAACGTATGCCACAGACGCGGGCCTTCCATCACCTCGGTCACGTTGCGCTCGACCCGCCTTTCCTGTAGCAGGTGGCGAAAAAAGACCTTCACTGCCACGAGCTTACGAGCAATCGAAGAGGCCGCGAGCTCGCGCTCCTGCAGGAGGTCGAGAAAGTCGTAGACATGGTCGAGTGTCACTTGGTCCCAATCGCCAATGCCTACGTCGAGTGCGAACTCCGCAAACTGAATCAGGTCGCGCTTGTAGGCCGTGACCGTCGCATCGGCCAAGCCATATTCGACCTTAATGACCGCCAGAAAATCCTGTAAATCTTCGAACATCTGCGGGCCTACCTCAACCGCTTCTGGTTTTTCTCGCGGTCCTCTTTCTCGGCCTCCCGCAGCAACCGAGCCATGGCACGGTTAGTTTCGGCGATCACGGCATCTGTGCCTGCTTTGGCTGGAAGCTCGGGCTTCCCGGCGATCATATTGATGACCTTTGCTAGGATCCCATGGCGCTTATCGCGCAGCCGGACCATGCGACGGTGCACCCGCTCCAAGCGCTGGATTGGCACTCGCTCCTGCCCCAGATCCAAGCACCGCTGAAAGTGCTTGTGCGCCCGCCGGTAGCGACCGAGCTTCATCGCGGCTTCAGCCATGTAGTAGTGATACAGAATGTTCACGCCACACTTCCCTGTGCAGCGCCGAAACAGCTGATAGGCCGCGTCATAGTTCCCCTTGTAGAAGTAAGTCTTGCCCTCGCGAAAGGTCATAAACCACTCCGTTCCCTCCAGATCCGTGAGCAGCGTCTGAAGCGAGCTGCCGGTGGGCACCCGGTTCCCAACGATCAATTCTTCTAAGATGTCGTCTGCCGGGCTGTCCATAATGCTGGAGGGGCGCTTCACATGGAAATTACTGAGCGACTGCTTCCCTTGTTTTGCGGCTTCCGCACACCACTTGTCGTAGGCACTTCGCTGCAGCGGGTCCGATAGCACATCGAAGGCATGGACAACCTGGAGAAACTGCTCCTCCATTTGCCTGCTGCCGCAGTGCAAGTCTGGATGACAGGCCTTGGCGCAGCGGTAGTACGCCTTCTTGATTTCCCCGAAGCTTGCTTCTGAGGAGACTTGCAATTGCCTGTATAGGTCGTCGCGCACGGTTTAGAGGGCCTGAGTGATTACGAAGCTACGACACAGTAGACGCGGTCGGTCTAGCTGCTACTGTAACTGTGAAGCCTGTACACGTAGCGGATATGCCAAATTTTTCAGTTGTCCAGATCAATCACAGTCCAGGTCACGACGGATTCCGTCGTTGCTGCCATCCGTGAATGCAAGACCTGGCGCCAGTGGTCTCCATGGTTGATCGCCGAACCTGACTGCCTACTCAACGACGAGGAAGACGGCAGCGGCTATGACTGGGAAGGGCAGGTCTTCGGCGCCGGCAAGGTGAGACTGCTCGCGGAAGCCCCCGCCGAGCAACTCTACCTGGACTTAACCCTCCTCAAGCCCGGCGAAAATGGCTTGGACGTCAACTGGTAGACGAACACTTCTCTGCCCTAGTTCATGTTCTGAATGACCAAGTCGATGATTGCCTGGATCGGCAAAGACTACGAACGCGGCCTGCTGATACTGAATGACTGAGTCGAGCGCGGCAGTATCCCCTCGATCCTGTGCTTAGACCAGCGCCAGACCTTCGCGGGCTGTCACTACCACGGGATTCGCAAAAAATGTATGATTGCGGATACCGGCCCAGCCATGAAGGCAGACTTCAAGAAGCTGATCGACCATGTAAAGCAAAGCGGCCTTTTAGTCCACTGGCCCGACCTTTTCGATTTATCATACGTTTGATGCTGTGAGGGAATCCACCGAGTACACATGCGGCTTGCAGATGCCAGCTGGCACGGCAGCCGCGGCCGGAATTGTCGCGGGGCAGGTTCCAACCTGTAATGCCTACTGCATCCGCCAAACCGGGCTCTATCGGCAATTGGGCAACGCCTGGTCAGCCGGCATGATGCATTCGTAGGCAAAGGTCTTTGGCCTGCAGAAGAAGATCCCGCCGTTCGAGATCTACGAATCCTGCCAGGGCAAAACCTCAGAGGACGACCTCGTCACCGCGGTCTACTTTCCGATGCGCGAGGCCTAAGCGCTACTGAACTTGCCGCACGCTGAGCGATGCGGAGTCGATAATCTCAGGGCTGATCACGAGCCGCGACAGATGTCGGCGCTTCTCTTCGCTCAGCAGCAGCTCAAAGCAGGTGGTGATGACCGTGTGCCAATCGTAGCTAATGCCGAGCACCGGGTCCTTACGGCCTTCCCGCAGCACGCCTGCCTGCATCGAACAGATACTGAGCTGATCGGGAATCGCGATCTCCAACAGATCTGCGGTCTCCGCAATCTTCCTCGTCACCTCGATCGAGCCGCCAATGAATGCAGTGCAGTCCGAGCACGCTCCCAAGACACCTTTCACCGCGGCCACGTCCAAGTGCTCGATCGCCGAGGACAGCGCGATCGGCTCCTCCTGGCAGACAAGCCCGGCCTCCGCCATCGCCTGGCGATGCCCCCGAAGCATCAGGTCGCTGACCTCGCAGGCCCAGTTAGGCGGCATGAAGACTCCAATCTTGTGGTGTCCCGCTGTCACCAGATGCTCGGTCAGCAAGCACATCGCCCGATAAGGACTTCCTACCACGGCGGGCGCGCAATTAAGGTCCGCGACGCCGAGGTAGACAATCGGCGCCAACCTCGTATCCACGTGCTTCATCCGCTTTTTTGAGACCATCGAGATGATGCCGTGGAAGTCCGGCTCGGCACACAACTCATCCAGTCTCGCTGTGATCTCCACAGCGTCGCTGTTCACGGAGACGGGGACCGCATTCAGCCCAATCTCTCGGGCTTCACCCCGAATCGTATCGATATCGAATAGGCCAAACGATTCGGTGCGACGTACCATTTCGGTTCCGTTGCGCGCGCCAGGCGTACCAGTAATCACCGCCACTGTGCCAGTCTGCGCATGCCGGCCAGGATGGAGAGTCTTGAGAAACATGCCTTTCTTACTCACACGCGTGATGAAGCCGGTTTCATCCAGCCGATTCAGCGCTGTCTCGATCGATGTGCGACTGGCCCCTGTATCGCGACGCAGCTGCTCATATGTAGGCAAGCGCTCGCCTACACTCCAGCGACCGGACACGATCTCCTTGACGAACGCATCATAGATTTGCCTTGGCAGTTCGCCGCGCCGGCCTTTCTGCCAGCGCGCTCCATATAGCTGGAATTCCTTCGCCATCTGCTGCCTTCTCCCCGTTCCATAGGTTTTCTTTATTCCGTGGATCTAATCGATAATAAATCAATACTCGAAAAAGGCGTTTATTCGCCGCGTGGATGCGGGCCTCCCGGGCTCGCTGGACAGCAACTGGGGGCGCAAAACGCAGGCGTTCATGCAGCCTCTTCGATCAGGTCTGCGGTCAAGCGAATCATGGCCGGATGAGTACCGGCGGTGTTGGCGCGAGCCATCGTGATCTTGCGGAGTTCGCAATGCGCGCGAAGTTCATCATCAAGATCGAACAGCACCTCGACGTGATCGGTCA
The DNA here is from genome assembly GCA_003477185.1 of Lentisphaeria bacterium. GTDB lineage: Bacteria > Verrucomicrobiota > Lentisphaeria > JABSQK01 > UBA12247 > UBA12247. Next base: position 11,690 of record DMTJ01000479.1, on the reverse strand, counting down.
AAAAGCCAATGGGCGCGACCACGATGCGGTCGCATCCCTGCGCAGCCAGCGTGTCCACATGATCGCAGACATCGGGCTCGAGCCAAGGCTGGTCGGGCGGCCCGCTGAGACTCTGCCAAGCCAGCGGTGCTGGCGCCAACCCCACCGCCTCTGCCAGCAACCGGGCTGTAGTACGAAGCTGCTCGACATAGGGCGACGAATCGGCCATGACGCACGGAATACTGTGCGCCGTGCAGACCAGCGTAGGTATGGGGCCGGGGGGCAGCGAGGCTATGGCAGCCCGGACCTGATCAGCATTTGCCTCGATGAAGCCGGGGTGGTTGAAGAACTTGGCAGTGGGCAGCAGCGCTGGCGCATCGTCCACGGTCGCAGTCGCTCGCTCTCGGTCTCCTTGGTATTGACGACAGCCGGAATAGCTGCTAAAGGCGCTAGTGACAAAGACTGCGGCGTTGCCAACTCCGCAATCCCTCATCTGCGCAAGCGTGTCTGGCAACAGCGGGTGCCAATTACGATTGCCCAGAAACAGGCGCAGCGGTCGCCCACGGCGGCGCAGTTCGGCCTCAACATGGGCGGAAAACCGCCGGTTGCAGGCATTGGCCGGGCTGGTCCCGCCCAGCTCCCGGTAGTGTTCTGCTACCTCGAGTTTACGCGACTCCGGCACGCCGCGCCCGCGCAGCACATTATCGAGAACCGGGACGACGTCTTCGCTGCGCTCGGGACCGCCGAAGGGTTGAAGGACGACTGCGTCGAGCTGGGTCATTGGTGGTCCTCTTTGAGTGAGTTTATGTAGGCGACAACATCGACAACGGCGGCATCGCTGGGCACGAATGAGCCGATTCCCACGGACATCCGCTTGCCGTTGCGATCAAGCTCATGCGTCCCGCGGGCACCAGTCCGAAATTCCTGCAGCGTGTGCCGCAGGTACCAATCATGCTGATAGATAAGCGGCGGCGCGGCCAAAGCAGGGAACCCGCTGCCGTCCGGCGCATGACAGGCCAGGCAGGTACTGAAGATCTTTTTCCCATTCTTCACGTTTCCGCCACGCTGGCTGGGGGCCGGCCAGACAGCCGTGTAGGACCCGATGGTTTTTGCGAGGTCCGCAAGCTCGTCGGCCACCTCATGTGCGGCCAACGCCTCAGCACAGCCAGCGGCGGTGCGAATGCCATCGCGGATGTTTGCCATCTGCAGCACGAGGTAGTCCGCAGGCAACTGCGACAAGGCTGGCGCGCCTTTCTCTTGGTCGCCCTGCGCGATCAGCCCATGGCACGCCATACAGGCGCTATACCGGCCAGGCTCGACCTCTTCTCCGGCGAGCAACGCCGATTCCAACGCCTGATTTGAACCACAGCCGCAGATTGCGCCTGCGATCATGGCGAACAGAAAGATCCGCAGCATGGTATTCCCTCTCTCTCAGAAAACAAAACCAATACCACCATTGGAGCTGAATGCGTAGGCCAGTCCACCCTTGTCTCAATCTGAAGGCCTTGCTCACACTGGTGGCCATCGTAATCACCGTCGCCGGTTGCCAACAGGTAGAACGACGCGAAACGCGGGAAGCCGCGGAGATTCGCTCCATTGCAGATTTTCACAAGGTGTACGCAGACTGCCAAATCTGCCACCAGGCCGATGCCGGATTCGGCGCACCGCCGGTCGCGGGCATGCCACGCTGGTACCTCGCCAAGCAGCTGGCCGAGTTCTCCACCGGAAAACGTGGCTCTCGCCGGGAGAATGGCCCTGAAGTGGCAATGCGCGAGGCAGTACGGAATCTCAATACGATGGTAGAAATGCGAGGCTTCGTCACCTTTCTCTCGCGCCTGCCGCATGAGCGCAGTAAGCCAGACGTTGAGGGCAATGCCGAGGTCGGCAGCGCCCTGTTCGAGTTGCACTGCAATCGCTGCCATCCGGGCGGCAGCGGCTCACGCGTCGCGAAGGCACCGCCTCTGGTGGGACTACCCGGCTCATACATCGTCCGCCAGGCGGCGAACTATCGCGACGGCTTGCGCACGGTAGATGACAATGACACTGCTGGGCTCAATATGGCCGAAGCAGTACATCAGATCAGCGACGAGCAGCTCCGTGACATCGCGGCCTATCTGGTGACCTTGGAGCGCTAAGCGTACGGGTGAATAAGAACAACCCACAGCGATCTAGAGTCTGGGCTCTGGCGACAATTGCTGCCGTGGCCTTCGCCCTGTACGCCAATACCCTTGGCCATGACTACGCGATGGATGACCAGATCGTCCTCCACCGCAATGCCTATACGCAAAGTGGCATCAGCGGCATCTGGAAGCTACTAAGCGAGGACACCTTCGCGGGCTTTCTGGGCAACTCGTACAAAGGCGACGTGGTCGGCGGAAGGTACCGGCCGTTGTCCTTAATCACCTTTGCCCTCGAGGCCCAGTTGTTCGGCCTCAATTCGCACGTGAGTCATGGCATCAATGTCCTGCTTTACATGCTCACAGGCTGCCTGTTGTTCTTGATTGTCGAGCGACTGTGGTCCTTGCAGCGCTTGCGGAGTCCGCAGATTGCGGGGTTCGCAACCGCCTTGCTCTTTGTTGTCCACCCGGTCCATACCGAAGCAGTGGCAAACATCAAGGGGCGCGACGAGGTGCTGGCCTTGCTCCTCGTCTTCATCGCCTGGTGGATTGCAGTTCGCCGCGAACGCCCGCTGAATGCGGCCGGTATGGCTGCCGTTGGAGTTTTGCTTTTTCTGGCGACCATGTCAAAGGAGAGCGCGATCGTCTGGTGTGTGCTGGTCCCGCTCAGCCTGCTCTGCTTTGGCGGGGGCCGCCGCTTTCGGCTGCTGCACGTGGGTGTGCCGATGATCGCGGGAGGCGTCCTGTTTCTAATCGTCCGCCAAGCGGTCATTGGCGGGGCCGTGCCAGGCCAAGTCAACACGATCCTGAACGACCCATTTATGAATGTCGGCTCGGCAGCGCGGATCGCCACGGCCGTGGCCTGCGGTCTGACCTACCTGCGGCTGCTTGTCTGCCCGGTGGGCCTGACGGTAGACTACTATCCGTTCGTGATCACAGTGTCTTCTTGGGGAGATTTGCAGGTTTGGGCTAGCCTGGCAGTGCACGGAACGCTGGCATGGCTCGCGGTTTGCGGAGTTCGCAAAAGGCAGTATTGGGGCGGTTTTGCCTTCGCAGTCTACGCGCTTTCGTTGCTGCCCGTGTCCAATCTGGTGTTCACTGTGGGCGTGTTCGTCGCAGAGCGGTTTCTGTATGCGCCGTCACTGGCCTTGGCGCTTGTTGTCGGCTGGCTGATGTCTCGCCTGCCAGCTGCGATCCTGAGGCGGCGAAGTGCCCAGTTGGCCACCTTGGCGCTGGTGTTCGTCCTCGGTGGGATGACCGTGAACCGGAACCGGGACTGGGAGAGCTCCCACACCTTGTCTCTGGCCGATGCGGATACGCATCCGGGAAGTGTGAAGGCCACAGCCGCTGCGGCGGCAGTTTTGTACGAGCAGGCGCAGGCGCTGCCAGAGGGGCTCGAACGCACGGTGAAGCTGGACGCGGCGGTCAACTACCTGGAGCGCTCAATCGCCTTGCTGCCGAGCTTTGTCCAAGCCCGGGAGTCACTAGGCATGGTCTGGAATGAGCGGGACCCAGCACAGGCCATTCCCATCTTCCTGGCGATCGAGCAGGAGTTTGGCCAGCGCTATCACACTGCCTTCCAGCTGGCCCGGGCCTACGACTTGGTCGAGAGCCCAGAGCTGGCGCTCGAGTACTATGTCAAGGCCGCCCGGATCCGGCCGGCTGGGTTTGCGGCCCACTACAACGCGGGCCTGCGCTACCTCACCGAGCGCCCAAAGGAGCCCGAGCGCGCTGTGGCGCTGTTGGAACGCTCAGTCGCCATCCACCCGGAATCACTGGTGGCGCTGAAGAACCTGGCGGTCGCCTTGCGCTTGACCGGCGATCTGCCGCGCACGGTGGAGATTTTGGAGCGAGCCCGTGCACTCGCTCCAAATGACTCATGGGTACGGGAAAACTTGGCTGACCTGGCCGAAAAGATTCCTCTTGCCGAGTAATGGTTTCATGCGGACAAGCTGCTGGTATCGTGTGGTGAGCACGGAGGTGGTAGATGCACATTCTTGTCGCTAAAGAATCTGAGATGTGTGCGCGGCTAGTGGCGCGTGTGGTCGAGCAATTGGGGCACGTCGCGGTGGTCGTAAGAGATGGTTCCGCAGCGTTGCAGGTGATGCTGGAAACCAACACTCCCGAGCTGGCAGTGCTGGATTGGCGCATGCCCGGTATGAATGGGATCGATGTCTGCCGCGGCGTTCGCGCCCAGGGCGGATTGTAGCCCTATATCATTCTGATGACCGGGTATTCGGACAAGTCAATGCTGATGTCCGCCTTTACCGCTGGTACCGATGACTACATCTCTAAGCCGATCGCGCTGAAGGAGTTCAGCGCCAGGCTCGTGTGTTCAAAGACGAGCATGGCCAACCAATCTAGACAGCACGGTGCAGGATATTTTCGATACCTGGACGGCACTTGACGCGCTCCGCGGCAGCGAGGAACGGTTTCGAGTGCTGGTAGACGAAGCGCCAGAGGCGATCGTGCTCTTCGCTGCCGAGGCCGGCTGCTTTATCGAGGCAAATGGCATGGCCCAACAGATGTTCGGCATGTCACGCGGGCAGCTGTTACGCAGATCGCCGGCCAAGATCAGCCCGACACGACAGCCGGACGGCCGGAGCTCCAAAGAGCTCGCGAAGGCGTACGTCGAACGGGCGCTGCGCGGCGAAATCGTGCAGTTTGAGTGAACCCATCGCAGTAGCAAGGGCGAGGACGTGCCGTGCCTGGTGCATCTGGCAAAGTTGCCTGCCGATCGACCGCTGGTGCGCGGCAGTATGGCAGACTTGCGCGGGGCTGTCGCGACATCGCTGGCAGGCGGCATTCCGCTCCACGCCTCGCCTGATGCACCCGCACTGTTGAACAGCGAGGGCGAGTTCACCATGGTCAACCAACGCTGGGAGAAGGAGTACGTCGCATTGGTCCCTATTCCACTTTCTACCGTGGGCGTAAACTACGTGGCCACCTGCGAGCGCGCCGGCGGTGCCGCCAGGCAGAGGCGTCGCTACGCCATGAGACCGGGGTGCTATCCACGCTCACGCATGCATCGCCAAGACTGCCTGCGACAGCGGACCACAGCCAGCTGGCCAAAATCGCCATCGAGTAAATCGAACAAGCCGTCCAAGGCAGCAAGGCCGCCGTAGGGCTCTGGGACAAAGCCCGCCAGCTGGTCTGCTATTGCGCGACCGACCAGCGCACCGCGGCCACCGATGTCAGTCGCCTCGAGTCCTTTGGCTAGGTCATGACCTCCCGCGTGCCACTCCATGCCAAGAGCTGGGGCCAGCCTTTCTGCTGCTTCCAGTAACGGTTAACGCGCGCCTGCTCGGGACTCTCCGCCGCGCTGAGGAGCCGGTGAAGACCCTGAGCGAGCCACAACGCAAGTTGGCCCGCGCGCTTGCATCAGTGCTGGCGCAAACGCTAAGCCGGCTCGATTCAGGGCGCTACGAGGTCTACAAGAACCGCCTGCGACTCCTCGAGGACCTGCGTCGCGTCGCCACGGGTGCCGAGTCGATTGCCACAGTGCTGGAAGCGTTAGAGCGGCGCGAGGATATCGATGGCCCTGTTTATGTACCGCTCGACGGCACCACCGCCCCCACAATGGACAGAAAAATCGCCAAGAGCGCGCCCGGGCCTTTGCTTAGGCTTCCAGTGGACAAGAGCGATCTATTCGCCGCGCCCGCACTGGTAGACGGCACGCGTCATGTCCAGCAACCAGAGACAGCTGAGTCCACGCGCTCTTGATTGTGGCCCGCACCCACAAAGACGCATTTACAGACGAAGAGTTTGTGTACTACGCAGAGTTTGCCGAGCAACTGGCTGTTACCGTAGCTGCCCGACCAGCCTGAGCCGCCTCAGCGATTCCAGGGCATGCGCGCCAAGAGTAGGCCCATGCCGCAGGTGTTGGTGATGCCCGCAAAGACAAGCCCAGCCCCAACGAAGCCCGACAGCCAGATCACCGCAGGGTGCCACAACTGAGCCCCGATCACGCCGATCACCACTAGTAACCCTGCCGCGATGCGGACCTGCCGTTCCAGTGACATCGCATCCTGGCCTCGCCTGACCGGAAGCCCTGCAGTCACCCAGGCATCGGTTCCACCTGCAACACTGATGGCACTCTTCAGCCCAGCGGCCGACAGCTTTCTGCAGGCCTGCTCCGAGCGACTCCCAGCCTTGCAGATCACGTACACCGAATCAGCCGCCAGCTCTTTGGCCAGCGCAGCTGCGTCCAAATCACTCAGCGGCACGTTTCGTGCCGGGCTGGCATGCAGCGCCCGAAACTCAGCATGCGTTCTTACGTCCAACAACACCACATCGTCTTGCCCTCGCAGAGCCTCCGCGGCGATCGTTTCTACTGTACTCATGTTGCTTCCTCCATGTTAGGTTCTACGCCAAATCTCGCCTCGATGCAGGCCATGATCTCCGACAAATGCGGTTCAGAAACCGTATAGAACACCCGGCGACCTTCTCGCTCGCTTACGAAAAAGCCGCAGCGCTGCATCAGCCGCAGATGCTCCGAGGCCACGTTATCCAGCACACCGCATGCCTCTGCGATCTCGCCCACCGTATAGCGGCCAGCCAACAGCAACTGCACCATCTGCAGCCGGACCGGATGCGCCAACACCTTCAGGCACTCGGCCGCCTGCTGAAAATTCACACTTCTATTCATCGCTTGACTTCTCTTTTTAAGATACCTCAATATATCGCTAGGTCTCGATATGTAAAGGTTACAGAGATCGGGCGACTTGCCTGCACAAGAAGTGCCGCTTATGCTACTAGCTCAGCACCTCCTTTGGATGAGCAGCACATGGACAATCAGCCAGGCGACAATCCCCACCCTACCCCGCAGCCACTTCGTACCTGGCCGGCGGGATTCCTTTTGGTTGGTATCTTGGTGCTGCGCGGCTTGCCGTTGCTACCCGGCGATCTCCCGAGTTGGGTCTCGGTCGTTGCCGCCATGGGCCCTGCGGGCTGCGGGGCCCTTATTCTATTCTGGTGGCTGACGCTCAGCCGTGCTCCCGGTCGGGAGCGTGCGCTTGTGGGCGTGGGCTGTGTCGCGAGCGCGGTCCTTGCGGTCGTTGTGGGGGATCCGAGTATGCGCGGCCCGGGCACCATCCTGCTCGCTGTTCCTTTGGGAATGGGCGTGTTTGCGCTGTCCGCAATTCTCTTCGCGGGCCATCAACACCGGCGCTTTCTCATCCTCGGGTGCTGCGCCTGCGCCTTTGCAGTCGCCGCTCTGGTTCGCAATGACGGGATGTGGGGCGACTACAGCGCCAGCTTTGTCTTTCGCTGGAAGACGGTTGCGAAGTTCGCAACCAAGGTAGACGGGCCTGCCCGACAGGTCGAGTCAGCGGCTGACTCAGCACCCGACTGGCCTGGATATCGAGGACCACGCCGAGACGGCATTCTAAGTGGCCTGCGCTTTGCCACGAACTGGTCGGACAACCCGCCGCAGGCTCTGTGGCGCCGCGAAGTCGCACCCGGCTGGTCTTCCTTCGCCAGCGCCAACGGCTATCTCTATACCCAAGAGCAGCGCGGCGATCACGAGGCAGTGGTCTGCTACCAGGCCGCCACTGGCGAAGTGGTCTGGGTGCAATCTCTAGAGACGCGGTTCGATGAAGCGCTTGGCGGGCCCGGGCCTCGCGCCACGCCCACGCTGGCCGCGGGTGGCCTGTTTACGCTGGGGGCAAACGGAGCACTGCTACGCCTCAGCCCGGCTACGGGTGATATCGTCTGGCAGCAACGGCTGCAGGAACTGGCCAAGCGGACGCCGCCTGACTGGGGCTTTAGCGCCTCACCATTGGTGACCGGAGAGCTGGTCATCGTACATGCGGGCGGCACTGGTGCGCTTGGTACCATGGCCTTTCAGATCGAGACCGGTGAGCTTGCCTGGTCTGCGCCCGCGGGCGACCATTCGTACGGCTCAGCGCACTTGGCTACACTTCTGGGCCAGGAACTCATCCTGATGCAGACCAACGCCGGCCTTCATGGCTACGATCATCAGGGCAAGGTGCTGCTGGACTATGACTGGCAGGAGCGCGGCTACCGGGTGTTGCAACCCGCGATCGTGGGCGATGACGTAATCATCATCGGCAACAGCGGCGCTCAGCGTGTCAACTTTTCTCGAGACCAAGACACTATCTCTGGCGCGTCGGTCTGGAAAAGCCGCCACCTGAAATCAGACTTCAACGACTGCGTGATTATGGATGGCTACCTCTACGGCTTTAACGGCGGCACGCTCACTTGCATCTCGGTCGAAACTGGTGAACGCGCCTGGCGCGGTGGCCGTTATGGAAAGGGCCAGTTGCTGGCAGTTACCGCCTCGGAAGCGCTGCTGGTGTTGAGCGAGACCGGCGAGGGCGTCTGGGTGCGAATCACGCCCGATGCCCACGAAGAACTGGGCCGCGCCGCTCTCTTAAAGGGCAAAACCTGGAACCATCCTCTGATTGTCGGCAATCGTCTCTATGTGCGCAATGCCCGAGAAGTAGCCTGCTTTGCCCTCTCGGTAGCCCCATAGCCGTGATCACAATCGAGCCGCCGCCCGAAATCTGGGCACCCACCGCAACAATAGCCGACCAGCAGGAGATCTCCATCCTTCAACGGCTGAGCGGTGGCCAGCTTTCCCTGGTGGAGGACGACGAGGCCGTGGAGGCGGCCCTGGTGGCGGCGGACGGCACGCTCACTAGCGGGCTCAGTGCCCGCCGTGAGGCACTGCTTTGTCATCCGCGCTGGCGCTGCCTCCGCGCCCTGCGTCTCCACTGCTGGCCTACTTGGCTACAAACTTGGCTCCTAGGCCCGCGCCCTTGGGATCCCCGCCCCGAACTGGGTGAACGTCCAGCGCAGCAGAGCTTTGCCGTCAGCAGCCACCTGTTCGTTCATCTTCTCGCCGCGGTCATGGCCGTGGCCTTTCTATCTTTGCGCTCGCAGATTATTCCGCTGTTGGGAGAAAACGGGCTGATGCCAGCCCTTGACGCCGCTGAAAGGTTGCAAGCCGTGCCGTGGCACCGGGCACCCAGCGTGTTTCGCTGGATCGCGCCCACGGACGGCGCGCTGCGCGGGCTGGCCCTGCTCGGAGCGTTGCTCAGCGTCCCGATCTGGCTGCGCATGCTGCCACGCATTGCGATCTTCGCACAAGTCGGCCTCTATCTCTCGTTCTGCAGCGTCGGCTCGCCCTTCCTGAATTTCCAGTGGGATAACCTGCTGCTCGAGCTCGGTGTGCTTGCCTTGCTGCTGCCGATGGCTGGTGCCAGACTGTTGCCCGGCGCCCGCGAAATCCGCGGCCTGCCTTCTCCCGGGCCCATCGGTGTATTTGTCATGCAGTGGATGCTGTTTCGGCTTCTCTTCGAGTCAGGCTGCGCGAAAGTCTTGGCTGGCAGCCGTGGCGGCTGGCTCGACCTTTCCGCCATGGGCAGCTACTACCAAACAGTCCCCTTGCCCACACCACTCACCCACATCCTGCACCATCTGCCACCAGCATTTCACGAGTGGGAAACCCTCGCCACCCTGGTCATCGAGATCCTGCTGCCGGTCTTCATCTTCAGCACTCCGCGGATACGGGCTGTTCTGTTCGTGCTGTTCAGCGGACTACAGCTTGGGATCATCGCCACCGGCAATTACGCCTTCTTCAACGTACTTTCGCTGTGCCTGAATCTGTTCCTGCTGGACGATCGGATCTGGGGTCTGTTGCTGCGCGGGCGAGTCGCGCCGCTGTGGCTTCGTCCACGCCGGTGGCGGATGGCCCGCACCGCACTCATAGCGCTGCCAGCCACACTGCTGGTGACCGCCTCGCTGGTGTCGTTTGCGACATTCGCCCTCGATCGTAAGTCCAGCGGACCGGCGATTTCGACTCTGCACAGCCTGCGCAATTGCTACGCCCCCTTTCGGATCGTCAACGTCTATCACCTATTCGCCAGCATCACCCGCGAGCGCGTCATGCCAGAAATCCAGGGCAGCAACGACCGCGAAACCTGGCTGCCTTATCGCTTCCACTATGCGCCCGGTGCCACCGACAAAGCACCCCGCTTCATCGCCCCTCATCAGCCCCGATTCGACTTTCAGCTCTGGTTCCTCGCCTTCTCCAAGAGCGGTTGGAAGAACGCTGTGGCACGCTCCCAAAAAAAGCACAACTACCATTTCTGGATCGAGACCCAGCAACAAGTCCGTGACGGCAGCCGGAGCTACTTCCTGCGCCTGCTTGCCAAGCTCCAGAGCGATCCAGCTGCGGTCTCCGCACTGCTTGCCCATAATCCATTCCCCAACGCCCCACCGACGTACCTGCGGGTGGTCTTCTACGACTACACCTTGGCCGATCCCAAGACCCGGCGCGAGACCGGAGAGTGGTGGATCCGCGGTGAGCCCATGCTCGACGAATCGGTACTCCAACGCCAGGCGCCCTGACTGGCTCGTCGCGGGGGGAACTTATGCCGCCCGGGACTATCGTACCGATTTTTCAGGAGAGATCGTGGAGTTTATCTGTCAGCCAGCCGGGCTTCAAGGCACCGTGAACATCCCGGGCTCGAAGTCGCACACCATTCGCGCGGTTCTACTCGCCAGCTTGGGTGATGGCCAGAGCGTGTTGCACCGGCCCTTGGCATCCAGCGATACCGCCGCCGCCGTCCGCGTCTATGGCGCGCTTGGCGCAGAGATCGACCAACAAGAAGATCGCTGGTTGATTCGTGGCATTGGCGGGCGTTTGCGGAGTCCGCAAACCGAGCTCGATGTGATGAACTCCGGGACGACCATGCGCGTCGCTCTCGGCACCTGCGCCCTCCTCCCGACGGGAACCGTACGGCTGACCGGCGATGCCCAAATTCAGCGCCGCAGCTGTGGACCGTTGGTCGACGCGTTGAACGACCTTGGTGCCACTGCGCGCAGCCTTGGACCTGACGGGGCTGCTCCCTTTGAGGTAGCAGGCGTTCTGCGTGGTGGGCACACCAGCATTTCCTGCAAGACCAGCCAATATCTCACGAGTCTGCTGCTGTGCTGCCCTCTAGCGGACGGCGACTCCATCATCGATGTCCCGCTGTTGTACGAGCGCCCGTATGTAGAAATGACCCTGCGCTGGCTCGAATCCCTCGGAGTGAAGCTTGAGCGAGACGGGCTCGAGCATTTTGAAATACCCGGCAATCAGACCTTTCAGGCCTTCGATCGAGCCATCCCCGCGGACTTCTCTACCGCCACCTTCTTCCTGGCCGCTGGCGCCCTTGGCAACAACGCCATCTGCTCGAGCGGGCTCGATATGGGCGATGCCCAGAGCGATAAGGCTGTGGTCGGATTTCTCCGTGAGATGGGCGCAGAGATTGCGGAGTCCGCAGCGGGGATTCAGGTGCGCGCCGCCCAGCTCAGCGGGATCGAGGCCGACATGAACGACTGCCCCGATGCCTTGCCGATGATGGCCGTAGTTGGCTGCTTTGCCAAAGGCACGACCCGCCTGCTCAACGTCCCGCAGGCACGTATGAAGGAGACCGACCGAATCGCCGTGATGTGTGGCGAACTCCGCAAAATGGGCGCGGACATCGAGGAACTTCCGGACGGTTTGGTCATTCGTGAGAGCTCCCTGCGCGGCGCATCCGTGAATGGTCACCATGATCACCGTGTCGTGATGTCCTTGGCAAT
>DMTJ01000180.1 GCA_003477185.1 Lentisphaeria bacterium | reverse complement strand
GCGTGTAAGATGCTCGTCATTTTTGAAGGCGCAAGCCGTTCTTCACCAGAAAGACAAATTTGGTCGCTTTTGGCTCAATTTAGCGTGTCATGATGCGGCGACGGCCTTCTGGATGCAGAGAGGCGAGGCGCCACAGTACCCAAGACGGCAATCGCCAGATTGCGCTGGTATTGGTCGCTGCATCAGACGAATGATTCAGGCTGATTCCAGCAATGCCGCTTGCCCCATCAGGAGGCGGGTTCTAGAGTTACTTTTTATCGCAGCCGATTCAGGTCCTCCTAGGATATGCCCCTCCCCCTCGCCATCTTCCTGCTGGTAGCTCTCACTGCGACTTCTCTAGTCCTCGGGCTGCTTTGCCTGCGCTTAACTCGGCGACTCGGTCAAGCCGAGCGAGCCACCGAGCGGGCGCTCAAAGCCTGGGGGGAAGTTTCTAAGGCAATCAGCGAAGCGGTTGAGGATAATGCGGATAGCGCGCTCTGTCGCTTGGCGCGAACAATATCCAAGAGCCTGAAGTCGCCACACGTGTTTGTCCTGCGCAAGTTGGACGACACCATCCAGGAGCTCTATCCAGCGCATCACAACCTCGACGAACTGAAGCCTTGCGAGCGATCATCCTGTTCGTTCTTCTGGTCCGAGCGTCCCTTGGTCTTTGATCGCCCGGCATTCGAGGCCTGGCTACCATCGTTCAAACTGCCGGCAGATGACCTGCACGGGCTGTTCTGTCGGGTAGGCGACGGCGACGCACTGTGCTACCTGCTGGTGCTGCGGCCCAAGGGTGATCCCGCTTTCAGCAAGGCCGAGGCGGAGCGCATGCAGCGAATCCTGCGAATCGCCAATGTGCTCTTATTGATGCATGCTGGCCGCAAGCGAATTGCGGAGCTGGAGCAGCAGGTAGCGCAGGCGAGGGAGGAAGGTATGCTGGAGATTTCCACCGGCGTTATTCACAACGTAGCCAACGCGATTACCCCCATTGCCCTAGCGCTACAGGGTGAGGGCGGAAAGGATTTGGAAGATTGCCTGGCGGGGATCGGCTACGTCAACGAGCAACTTGCGAACCCAGATGACGACACGGGCCTAGACCCTTGCGCAGTCTTGGAGGAAACAGCGGCCGCACTAGAAAAGCACGCGGATTCCTGGACCTTCGCTGCCGATAAGATTCAAGAAGTGTCCGAACTCATTGCGCTACAACAACGTTACATTGGTGAGTTGGGTACCGAGGGCATCGTCAGCATTGACCAATTGGTCCAAGAGATTCAGCGTCTCTGCGTTCTTGCAGTCGAAAGCCACGGCCTAAGCCTGAAGATAGAGTCTGACGCGACGAAGGAGTTTCTGGGCGACGCGGCGGAGCTTCGCTTCATGATCCTGCGCATGATCAAAGTGGCAGTCGAGTCCTGCGACGCAGCAGGCTGCTCTGGGGACATCACGATTCGCGCGCGGGATTGTAATAGCGAAGACGCCGTCCAGATCGAGATTGAGGACCAGGCACCCGGATACTACTTCAAGGAGAACGGGTCAGACTCACGGACGCGGGAGTATCTTACCAGCCAGCAGTCGCTGGTCAAGTATGATGCCAAGCTGGAGGTACAGGGCGGCATTTCCGGCACGCGCGTGCGAATTACTCTGCCAGTGTATCAGGGAAAGTAGAAAAAGTAGACGTGTATGCAACTTGGGTAAAGCATCAGGCTCTTGGAACTCGCGCAACTTGGCGCAAGCTACAGTCAGATGCTTTGCGTTCTTTCGCAGCCATGCCGCCAACGCGACTGGGATCTAACTAGGCGCTTGCCTGGTGCTGTGCTCAACCACGGAAACGACGATTGATGGACGCTGACCGCCCATCAATCGCCTTTGGCTTTTAGCGTTCGCTCAGTTTTTGCCGCGCTCGCGCTTAAATCCGCGGCGTTTTTCAGCCATGGCCCCGAGCTCCTCAGCATCAATTGCACCATCGCCATTGGCGTCGATCTTATCAAGATGGTCCTGCATCATTCCGGGGATTTCATCGCCCTTCAAGACACCGTCGCCATCCGCGTCTTTGGCCATCATGCGTTCCACCATCTCTTCAGGTGAAGGGGGCTTCGGGCGTAGCTCTTCGCGGCTCAGAGCGCCGTCTCCATCCCTGTCCAAGGTCAGCAGCGCAGCAGATGCGTTCGCGATCTCAACTGCGGACACCGAGCCATCCTTGTCGGCATCCAGTGCAGCTACCATCGGGCTTCCGCCTCCTCGGGGGCCGTGCATCCCACGCTTGCCTTTGTCTTTGCGCTTGCCTTCGTCCTTGGCACTGGCACCGCAGGCCAGCAGAAATGCGATCAATGCGAGAAATGTGAGTGACGTACGCATAATGGCAGTCTCCTTGTTGGGTGGTTGTTCAAACCGGTATACGTAGCTCAAGGCCATTTCGTATCAGGCTCGTCCTAGGAACTTGGCAGTGCGGGTGTCCACCTTGATCACCTCTCCCGCTGCCAGGTACTCCGGAACCTGTACGATCAGGCCAGTCTGCAAGGTCGCTGGCTTGGTCCGTGCTGTTGCGGATGCCCCCTTCATGGCTGGCGTAGTCTCTGTCACCTGCAGGTCAATGGTGTCTGGCAGCTCCAGCCCACGTACGGCCCCGTCAATTACCAGTGCGTTCAGTTCCATATCTTCAAGCAGGTAGTTCAGCTCCTCCTCCAGCGTATCTTCAGGCATCTGAAAGTCGCTGTAGTCTTCTAGGTCTAGGAAGAAGCACGTTCCCTGCTTCCGATACATGTACTGAACCGGCCGCTTGTCGACCTCGACCTCTTCGAACGACTGGTCTCCCTTGCAGCTCTCACTCCGGTTCTGCCCGGAGAGCAGATTCCTCGCCCGGAACTTGTACAGCATGGTACCGCCGCGCGCCGACGGCGAATGCGCGGTGATCTGCTGAATGACATGCGGCTGCCCAGCGAGCGTGATCGCGTCGCCCTTTTGAAGTTGGCTTGCTTGTTTCATTGTATGTCTCCCTGTTCATCCCATTCACAAATACAGCCTATCGGCATCCAGAAGGAGTCGCCTTCTGCAGCGACATCCACCCATAAACCATCATCATAGGTCGCTAGATAGTGCTCATCCTCACCATAATTATTCGGCTGCCCATCCATCCAACCGGTAAACTCCCAGGCGGCCCCGTTGATCCAGCGCCAGTTGTCCTCTCGTTCTTCATCCGACGCCCCCAACGACAAGTAACGGCCCGCGGCGAGCTCCGCAATAAATGACTGCTCCCCGGCACTTTCGATCACCGCCAGGTATCCGCCCAGACTTTTGCAGTGCGCCCTCTTCTGATGCCACGAACCAGCCATTTCAAATACCTTGTAGCGATGGCCCCCATGCTCCACACTTCCTTGCAGCGCCTCGGCGTCTGGCCGCTTCAGAGTGGTGCAACCGCAGGCCAACAAGGCCACAACAACAAGCCAGCGCATCACCCCACCTCCTTCATTGCTGCCACCATCCGCGCCAGAGCCTGCTCCAGCAGCGCCTTGCGACAGCCGAAATTCAGTCGCACAAAGCCTGGTTGGCCGAAATCCTTCCCGTCCGACAAGCCTACGCCCGCCCGCTCAAAAAACGCATGCGGATACTCCATGCCTGCGCCCCGGCAGTCCAGCCAGGCCAAATATGTGGCTTCGCCCGGCAGATAGCGGACACCCGGCATTGCGGACACCGCATCCACCACCAGCTGCCGATTCACTCGCAAGTATGCCAACAACGCCTGCCGCCACTCCTCGCAGTCTCGATAGGCCACCTCACAGGCGACAAATCCCGGCGCACTTACTTCCGCCAGCAGGCCACGGCCAGACCGCACGAACTTTCGCCGCAGCGCCCGGTTCGGGATCACAGCGAAGGCGCAGCACAGCCCGGGCACGTTGTAGGTCTTGCTGGGCGCCATCAGCGTGATCGTACGATCTGCGATCTCAGCAGAGAGCGAGGCGATCGGCAGATGTTGCACGTCATCCAGGAGCAAATCACAGTGAATCTCATCGGAGCACAGCAACAGATCCCGCTCCAGGCACAACTCGGCGACCTGCTCCAGCTCAGGACGGGTAAATACCCGGCCCGTCGGGTTCTGGGGATTGCAGAACATGAAGGCGCTGCAAGCCTCGCGAATCTCGGACAGATCCAACGCGTAGCGCCCCTCCTCGATCGCAAGCGGATTCCGCACCAGCGTCCGGCCAGCATTTCCTGGGGCCGTAAGAAAGGGCGGATAGATCGGTACATTCGAGATTGCTCCTGAGTTCAGCTCGCCACTGATTCGCGTGACCACATTCAGCGCCGGAACCAGCCCGGGAAGCCAAACCAGAGCGTCCCCATCGATCTCCCACGCATAGCGCTCCTTAAGCGCGGCCACCATGACATCACGCAGCCCAGATGTCGCCACGCAGTAGCCCGGGACCCCGTCCAAAGCCCAGCGCTCCAGTGCGCTCACGATCTGTGGCGGAGGCTGAAAGTCCATATCGGCAACCCACAAAGGCAGGATATCCCGCCCCTGGTACTTCGCCCACTTCAGGCTGCCCGTGTGCTGCCGCGACGGCGCGCGGTCGAACCATTCGGTCACGTTATTCGCCCCAAAACTTCTGGCCCCAGCTCGAGTCACGGTCACCCGTGCTCACCGAAAGGGCTTCCATCCGTTCGCTTAGTTCGCTGCGCAGCGCAGCATGGTCTGCGGACTCCGCAAGATTCTCACACTCCCAGGGATCCGCCTCGAGGTCAAACAGCTGCACCGTCTCGTTTCCATCCACCCGACAGCGAATCAGCTTGTGTTGCGGAGTTCGCACCGCCCGGTGCAGCTGCGTATACGCCAGATACACCTCTTCCCGCAGAGGCTCGTTGCGAAACAGCGACTTCCCCTCCACACTCTCCGGAACCGGCAGCCCCGCCAAGTCACACAGCGACCCGAAGATCTGGTAGAGAAAGGCAAAGTCATCACGTGTTTCCCCCTCGGGAACTCCCGGGCCCGCAAAAATAAGCGGCACACGCACGGAGTGATCGTACAGATTCTGCTTCCCCAGCAGACCATGCTGCCCGACAGCCAAGCCGTTGTCCCCAGCGAACACAATGATCGTACTGTCAGCCTTTCCCGTTGCTTCCAGCGCCTCCAAGACCTTACCGACACGCGCATCCAGGTGCGTGATCATCGCGTAGTAGTCCGCCAAGTGCTCGCGCATCTCCTGTTCCTTGCGCGGATACTGGGCCAGAACCTCGTCACGAATCTGATGAACTCCTAGATCAAACGGATGCACCTGCCAGAAGTTATCAGGCAGCGTCAGCGCATTTTCGTCGTACATGTCCCGGTACTGCTGCGGCATGCTCCGCGGATCGTGGGGGGCCAGGTAGGAAACATAGGCAAAGAACGGATCCTCGCTGTCGTATCCTTCCAGCCAGTCGGACACCGCGCCGGACAGCAGGTCCGTGGAGTGGGTACCGCCGTTGATATGATCGCAGCCACGATGCGCAACGTCCTTAGTTTTGAACGGGTCGACGATCAACGGGCAGGTCCCGTCGAAGGCACCGGTCCGGTCATAGTCATAGGCTGGCAC
>DMTJ01000287.1 GCA_003477185.1 Lentisphaeria bacterium | reverse complement strand
ATCAACACCGAATCCACGCTATCCGTCGACGTCGCGCTGCCTGCACCGACCGCTGGCACTGCCACGATTCGCGTTGCGATTCGCACCAATTCCGACATCGCCCACACCCTGACGATACGCTGCAACGACATCGTCCTCGGCACCGCGGACTGGTTCGGCAATGGGCATCGCCAGCTTGAAATGACATTCGCCGCCAGCACACTGCGCAGCGGCGACAACACCGTGACACTCAGCACCACCAACGCCACCAGCGAACATCGCCTCGATTGGATCGAGATCGATACGCCAACCGCGCTGTCAGTCGGAACCAGTGGCGTTACGGTGCAGGCCACGGAAGCCGTGGACTTCACACTGCCCGTCGGCAGTCTCGCCGTGGACGTCACCGCGTTTGGCAACGAGAGCATCTTGCCTGCCACCAATGGCGTCGTCACCATCCCAGCTGGCCACATCGTCCATGTTGCGAACACCGCAAAGAGCCTGACCTGGTCCAGCCCGACCACTCTCGTAACTCCAAGCCTGGCCTCCGTTCAGTACCTTGCCGTTGCCCCCGAGGCCTGGCTCGGCCGCCTCCAGCCGATTGTGAGCAAGCACGGCATGCGCACGTTGCTTATCTCGCTCGAAGACGTCAACGACATCTACGGCGCTGGCCTGTTCGGTCCCGGCGGGCTGGTCGGCCTGACCCAACGTGCCCAGGCTGACTACCTGCTGCTGGGTGCGGGCACGACCTACGACTATAAAAACTTCGAAGGCCGCGGCACGGATCTTGGGATTCCAACGGGTTGGCTCCAAGTGCGTGAAGGCATGGCGGCAACCGATGACATCTACAGCGCAAACCTGACCACCGCCGTCGGCCGCCTCCCAGCTCGATCCAGCAATGAGCTGCTGAACATGGTGAACAAGATCGTTAATTTCGAGCCCACGCAGCGTGTGGTGCTGCTAGCCGATCGCGACGACAGTGAAGGTGGCGTCAACCGCTTCTCCGAAGCCCAGGCCTCCCTCCAAAATCTGGTGCCGACCGTCCTGATCGAGTCGGAGACACAGGACAGCGCAGCGGTTCGCAGCGACCTGATCGCCGCGATTCAGTCTGGTGCCCGGACCGTAGCCTTTCAAGGCCATGCTGGCTTTCAGGAGATTGGAGATCGGTTCGTCGATGTCAACAACGCCTCTTCATTCCCTACCAGCGCCTGGCTCTTGTCCACCTGTTTGACCGGTAGCTACTTCATCAACAGCAGCACCCCGACCCTGGCCCGTACGCTGATGAATACCCCGAACGCGGGTGGCGCGATGGTCATTGCCAGCACGCGTTTTGGCCACGCAGATTACGAGCATCAGATGATCACCAAGGCTCTCGAGATCATGGCCGCCGACGGTGGCACCTGGGGCCAGATCCTGCGGACTTTGAAGCGGGACCTGGATCACGAAACCCTAGCTGTGTTCCAGCTGTTTGGCGATCCTGCGATGGCCAGCTCTGCCGACGACGATCCGCGGTCGATCATTTTGCGGAGTCCGCAAGGCGGCAGCCTTGTCGGGGGCAACGGTCTCGTGACCATTGGCTTTGGCTTGCAGGGCGAAGGCTGGTGGGATGAGACCCTGCGGGTAAGCTATCGTCGAGATGGTGGCCCGTGGCTAACGATCCGCCAGCTCAACGCCGTACCTGGCCAGAGCGAGTACAGCAATGACTGGCTCCCGCCAACCGATGGTGAAGGCTACCAGATCAAGATCGAGGTCGCCGAATAGGCGAGGGGCTTTACTGGGAGCGCCGGATGTATCCGGCAACGGAGCCCCCTCGTTCCTCGTTTCTCAGTTCACACGCCACGAATGCCGGATGCATCCGGCCCTCCCAGTGACGTCACGTCGGTCGGCTCAGACCCTCCAGGCCATCCCCGGCCAGGCCGACTTCCAGATCGACTGGACACCCCCACCAAAGGCGTTGGCTACCAGATCCGCATTCGCTCCAACCAGGCCCCGCATCAAAGCATCTGGGTGAAGTGGGCGACTGCTAGTTGTGATATGGGCTGATATGATGTATCAGTATTGGTTATCTGCAGCTCTGCGTGCTCTGTGAACTGGACAACTGTTCCTGCTATGCTTTCCCCGCTCCGCATCGTCGGTTTGTTACTATTTTTCTGGGGGATCGGTGTCTGTGCTCAATCGGTATCGTTTCAGACGGCCACGAGCACCAGTGAAGACGAGGGGCTGGCCCACGATGTGGTCGTGCAACTGACGACGGGGGCCCCGCTGGGGGCGCCGCTGACAGTGGATGTGCGAGACCTGCTGACAGGAACGGCGACGGCCTCGACGGACTATACCGCCATTGGCACCCAGACGGCGACGTTTATTGCTGGTAGCACCAATGGCTCAACCCAGACGATTGTATTGACGCCCACACAGGATTTTGACCAGGAGGGGGACGAGACCGTAGACTTCGTGCTGGAGAACGTCAGCGGCGGTATTCTCGGCAGTAGCACCACGCATATCGCCACCATTAACGAGGACGACTGTGTCTGTGACGGGGGCGATCTGAACTTCACCCGTTTCGAGCCCATCACCATCGATGGTGATGTGTCAGACTGGGAGAATGTGCTCGACGACCGAGATAATAATGTCTGTGACGGCACCCAGAACGCCCCTTTGCTCCCGCCACAGCCCGATCGTGATTCAGGCGCACAGGCGGGCCGTGACATGGTCCATTTTGCGTTCACATGGGATGCCACAAGCCTCTACTTCTATACCCGCCGCGCCGCATCTTCGAACCCCAATACGCACTTCATCTACTATGTCGACGAAGACAACGACGGGCAGATGGAGAGTGGCGAAACGGTGGTCCAAGCCATATGGAGTGGAGCCAGTTCGACCATCTCTGTTAATATCTACGATTATGTCGAAGACGGGGGGGACCCCGACGACATGGCCGATGGATCGGGCTTTGCCGACGGCTATACGCTTCCCGGCACGGAAGCATCAGGCATAGCGGGGCCCAACGGTCAGGCAACCGCGAATGGCGACGAGATGGAGTTTTCTTTTACATGGGCATCGATTGGAGTTGCACCGCAACGTGCGTTCAATTATCATGTTACAGTGAACAATAACTTCAGCACCCCCTTCGCCAGCGCGCTGGACAACGCGGGCGGTTGCAGTGGCGGATTGGGTTCGACCCAATTCGCGGCCCCGCTGATCGAGCCGGATGAGGGCAGAGAATATGACCCGGGCGATACCTTGGTTTTTGCCAAACAACTCGCCAACGATGGCAACGACACAGACACCATCAATCTTACCTGGTCGGCTGTCGGCGGGCATACGCCCACTTCGGTGACCTTCTATGACGATGCCGATAGCAGCGGCACGCTGACCGGAGGGGATACCGTACTTACCGACACGGACGGTGACACCAATCCGGACAGCGGACCACTCGCCCTTTTTACCTCCATGGATATTCTGGTCGAATATGTCGTCGACGGGGCAGCCACGGGCACTTCGGTCATCACCCTTACTTCGTCCTCCAACTTCAGCCCGGCTGCAACGGAAACCGCCGAAGATACGCTCTTCCCGAAGCCCAGCGTGCGCTTTGACTCCAGCACCAGTGCTACGGCGGAAACTGGCTCGCATGCGATCACGCTCAGCTTGGACTTTCCCAGCGGTGGCACGTTGACAGCGGATGTTGTGGTGGATATCACCGATAACGGCACTGGTACCGCGAACAGCGGCACGGACTACACCAGTATCGGCGTGCCGGCTACAGTCACCTTCGTGGCCGGCTCGGGGCCGGGAGCTACCCAGCAGGTGAGTATCACGATCACGCCAGATACGAATGTGGAAGGGGACGAGACGGTCGACCTGCAGATTACAGCGACAAGCGGCCCCGCAAATCTGGGATCAACGACCAATCACACCTTCACTATCACCGATGATGACACGGCGACGATTCAATTCCAAGCGGCAAGCAGCGCAACTGCGGATGAGGCCTCTTCTACCCATAACGTCGTACTGGTGGTGAACACGCCACCCGGCGGGGCGATTCATGTGCCGATTACCGTTGACATTACGGATGCGGCCAGCGGCTCGGCTCTCAGTGGTACTGATTATGCGGCGATCGGCACGCAGACGGTGACATTTTCGGCGTTTTCAGCTGATGGTTCCACACAATTGGGCGGCGTGCTGGTGATCCAGGATACGCAGGTCGAGGGGGATGAGACGCTTACCTTGGCACTGTCCAATCCGGGGAGTCTGGCCGTGGTAGGCGCAACGACGCAGCATACCGCGACGATCACCGATGACGACGAGGCGCAGGCGAGATTTCAGACTGGGACCAGTTCGGTGGCAGAGCCCAACAGCCGCAGTATTATCGTGCAGCTGGACACCAGCGGGGCAACGTTGGCTCTGGACCTGACGGTTGAGGTCGCGGATCTGCTCAGCGGCTCTGCAACCAGCAACACGGACTATACGACCTTCACAACCGCCACGGTCACGTTTTCATCCGGGGCCGCGGACGGCGCAACGCAGGTGGCGACGCTCAGTACGCTGGATGACAGCCTGGTGGAGGTAGATGAGACCTTGGACTTTCGGCTGCAGAACCCGAGCGCACTGTTGCTGCTGGGTACGAGCACAAACCATACCGCGACGATTACCGATGATGAGTCGGCTACGGTGGCCTTTCAGGCGGCCAGCAGTTCTTTGACGGAAGCCACGACGACACACTCGGTCGTCGTCACCCTGACCGCGACGGGAACATTGCAGGATGCCTTGACCGTGGATGTCCGTGACCTTGGTACCGGGGCGGCGCTTACAGGTACGGACTTTACCTACTTTGGTTCGCCGGTGACGGTGACCTTTGCGGTGGGCTCGGCGAATGGTGCCACGCAGCTGGTCCCGATTCAGATTCTGGAAGATACCTTGATTGAGGACACAGAGACGATTGACCTGCGCTTGGAGAATGCCAGCAGCCCGGTGAGCCTTGGCGCGACAACAAATCATCCGCTCAGCATCCTGGATGATGAAGCTGCGACGGTGACGTTTACGTTGGATAACAGTTCGCTTGGCGAGGCCGCAGGTCCGCACACGATCGTGATCCAACTCGGGGGCACACCAGGAGCGACGCTGGGCAGTGACGCGACTGTGGATGTGGCGGATCTGCTCACGGGAAGCGCGACCTCAGGCACGGACTATACGCTAACTTCGCCCACGGTGTTGACCTTCGCGGCCGGTTCCAGCGACGGAGATACCCAGATCCTGACGATTCCGGTCACCTCCGATACCTTGGTGGAGGGCGACGAGACGGTAAATCTGCAATTGCAGAATGCCAGTGGTTCCGGTTTGGCGCTAGGAGCCACGACCGACCGCGCCCTAACCATCATCGATGATGAGTTCGCCTCACTTGCCTTTCAAACAGGGACCAGTTCTGTCGCCGAGGCAAACACGACCTTGGATGTTGTCCTAGTCTTAACCGTCACCGCCGGAGCCACTCTGGCAGACGCGGAGACGGTGAATCTCTCAGATCTGGGCAGTGGGACCGCCAGCAGCGGCGCCGACTATACGGCGTTGGCGGCACCAGAAGTGGTCAGCTTTCCCGCTGGCAGTGCGACGGGGACCACGCAGGTGCTGCCGCTCTCCGTGCTGAATGATCTGTTGGCGGAAGGCGACGAAACGATCGATATGCAGATTGCAGCCCCGTCGGCACCGCTGACGCTGGGGGCGCAAACCACGCACACGACGACGATCACAGACCCGGAGACGCCTTCGGTCGCCTTTGCCGTCGCCAGCAGCGCCACCGGGGCGGAGTCGGGCACGCACTCGGTCATTGTCACCCTATCGATTGCCAATAGCGGCATTCTCCAGGACGATGCCACGGTGGAAGTCAGTGACCTGCTGAGCGGGACAGCCAGCAGCGGCACAGACTACACGGCTTTGGCCAACCCGATCGTGTTGACGTTTACGGCCCTAAGCGGGGATGGCGCTACCCAGGTGGTCTCGATTCCAGTGACCACGGATGTCCTGTTAGAAGGCGATGAAACCGTAGATCTGCGCTTAGTAAATCCGGCTGGGTCGGGCCTGACGGTAGGTGTTCAGACGAATCATGAAGCCACCATCACAGACGACGAGACCGCAAGTATTGCTTTTCAGAGTGCGGCGGTTTCGGCCGCAGAGACAGTAGGCACGCACAATGTGCTGCTACAGCTTACGGTCTCTGGAGGCGGGAGTCTGGCCAGCAACCAGACCATTGAGGTGGCCGATCTGGGCACGGGGACGGCGCTGGCTAGCGGCACGGACTACACGTTCGTTACGCCGTTGACGGTGACCTTCTCTGCGGGGGCTAACAGCGGCGATACAGAGCAGGTCCCGATCGCCGTCACCAACGATACGCTGGTTGAGCTTGCCGAGACGCTAAACCTGCGGCTGCAGAATCCAGCTGGACCCGTGACCTTGGGCGCTCAGAGCAATCACACTACGACCATTACCGACAATGAGACTGCCACCGTGGCGTTTGCCGCGGCCTCCAGCGCATCCGCCGGAGAAACCGGCACGCTCGCAGTGGTGGTCACGCTGACGACGACTGGAGGCGGGACCTTACAGGACCCAGTGACCGTCGATGTCAGCGATGTCCTCTCTGGCACCGCGCTTTTGGGCACAGAATACACCTTCACCACGCCGGTCACCCTGATCTACCCTGCCGCCAGTGGTAACGGCACAACCCAAGTCGCCGTGCTTACCATCCTGACGGACACCTTAGTCGAGGGCGATGAAACTGTAGATTTCACCGCAAGCAGCGCTACTGGCGCGGCCTCGCTGGGGGCGCAGACCACCCACGAAGCGACAATTACCGATGATGAGTTTGCGGATGTCGTATTCCAGGTGGCCAACAGTTCTGTGATAGAGGCCGTGACCACCCATACCGTGGTGGTGCTGCTCAATGTCACGGCCGGAGCTTCGCTGGCGACCGACGTCACAGTCACCATGGATGACCAAGGCGGTTCGACGGCGTCCAGCGGGACCGACTACAGCAGCTTCGGCCCGCTGGTGCTCACCTTTACCGCCGGGACCATCACCGGTGCGACGCAGGAGCTTTCGCTGAGTATCCTCGACGACCTGCTAGCGGAAGGAACAGAATTTATTGACTTGGAACTGAGTGGCGCCTCATCGCCCTTAACCTTGGGAGCAACCAGCCTTCACCCGGTCTCGATTCTCGACCCTGAGACGCCGGAGGTTGATTTTGCGGTCGCAACAAGCGCCTCTGCAGTAGAAAGTGGCAACCACAACATCGTGCTCGTCCTGACGGTGTTCGGTGGCGGTACGCTGGGAACGGCTGCCACAGTTGAGGTGGCCGATGTTGGCTCAGGTTCTGCGACCAGCGCTACGGATTACACCGCGCTGGCACCGATCGTCGTCACGCTCCCTGCGGGCAGCGGCGATGGTAGCACGCACTATGCCGGGCTCCCAATCATCTCCGACAACCTGCTCGAAGGCGACGAGACCGTCGACATGGTGCTGCAGAATCCAGCGGGGGCTGGCTTGATTCTCGGTGTCGGACTGACCACGCACACCGCCACCATCACCGATGACGAAACCGCCAACTTTACCTTTCAAGCCGCCACAAGCTCAAGTGCCGAGGCCAGTACGACCGTCGAAGTCATTGTCACGCTCAATGTCTCGAGCGGCGGGATACTGCTCACCTCAGCCACCGTCGAGATCAGCGATGCGGCCAGTGGCTCGGCAACCAGCGCCACTGATTACGCAGCATTTGCCACCACCACGGTCACGTTTGCCCCCAGTTCGTCCGACGGTGATACACAGGTCGTCTCCGTGGTTCTGCTGGACGATACCTTGGTTGAAGGGAACGAAACCATTGACTTCGTGCTGCAGAATCCCAGCAGCCCCGTCGCCCTAGGTGCGCAAAGCAGCCATGAGCTGACCATTACCGATGGCGAAACTGGAGCCTTCAATTTCCAGCTTGCCGCCAGCAACGTTGCCGAAGCAGCAGCCAGCGGCAGTATCGTGGTCGTTCTTAGCACGACCGGCGGTGCCACCCTCGCTAGCGCCGCCTCCGTCAACATCTCAGATCTGCTCAGTGGCAGCGCAACTGTGGGCACAGACTACTCATTTTCCTCGCCCGCTACGGTGATTTTTCCCGCTGGCTCAGGCAGCGGCGTCACCCGTGTCACCGCTGTAAACATATTGGATGACCTGATCACCGAGGCCGATGAAACCGTGCAACTGCTGCTCTCCACCCCCAGCGCCCCCATCACGGTCGGTGCCACTAACCTGCATGCGCTCACCATTCTCGACGATGAAATCGCCCGCGCGACCTTCCAGGTTGCCACCAGTTCGCTGGGCGAGGCGAACACCACACACGTCGTGACCATCGCTTTGACCGTCGACAACGGCGGCTCTGTGCCTGGCGGCTTCAGTGTCACGCTCACCGATCTTGGCACTGGCTCTGCCTCCGT
>DMTJ01000109.1 GCA_003477185.1 Lentisphaeria bacterium | reverse complement strand
CCCCGCGACTACCGCCCCTGGGGCTGGTATGAGAGTCTCGTCATCGGCCCGCGGTTCCAGGTGAAGCGCATCGTCGTCCACCCCGGCGCGGCTCTGTCGCTCCAGAGCCACCACCACCGCGCAGAGCACTGGATCGTCGTTGAAGGCACTGCCAAGGTGACTGTAGACAGCGAGGTCAAGCTGATCGCCGAAAACCAGTCCGTCTACATACCCCTCGGCGCCATCCACCGGATGGAAAATCCGGGAACAGTGCCGCTAACCTTGATCGAGGTCCAAACCGGCAGCTATCTGGGCGAAGATGACATCATTCGCTACGAGGACGTCTATGCCCGGGGCAAAGGAGCTAAAGGATGACGGCTCTTCGTCCCAAGAAGATTGTCGTTGTAGGTATTGGTTACGTTGGTCTGTCGAACGCAGTCTTGCTCTCACAGCACAACGACGTCACTGCCGTTGACCTCTCGTCTAAACGCGTTGACATGGTTAATGCGCGAAAGTGTCCTATTATTGACGCTGAATTAGAAGAGTTCCTTTCAAAGCGCACTCTGAATCTTTACGCCACAACAGACCTAATGGCTGCGTTGGTCGGCGCTGACATTGTCGTCATTGCTACACCCACAGACTACGATCCCAATACAAATTATTTCGATATTTCGTCTGTCGAGAAAGTTGCCTTCGTCGCTTCGCAGCGCGCCCCAGATGCGACAATTGTCATCAAATCGACAATTCCGGTGGGATGCGTTGAAAATCTGCGAAAGCTGACGGACAACCCAAATATCATCTTCAGCCCCGAATTTTTGCGCGAGGGACGCGCTCTGTATGACAATTTAAACCCCAGTCGGATCATTGTGGGAGACACGTCGGAACGTGCACAGGAATTTGCGCAATTGCTTATTCAAGGTGCGGAGAAGGCTGACATTCCAGTACTGTTTACTGGGCCCTCTGAGGCTGAAGCTATCAAGCTTTTTGCCAACACCTATCTCGCGATGCGCGTGGCCTTCTTTAACGAATTGGACAGCTATTCAATTGCTCACGATTTGAACTCGCGCCAAATTATAGATGGGGTTGGCTTGGATCCCAGGATTGGAAGTCACTACAACAATCCCTCATTTGGTTACGGCGGTTACTGCTTGCCGAAGGATACCAAGCAGCTTCTCGCCAACTATTCGTCTGTGCCGCAAAACCTTATTACGGCCATTGTCGACGCCAACCGCACGCGCAAAGATTTCTTGGCAGAACAAATACTATCGAGAAGCCCGAAAGTAGTGGGCAGCCGCAGGGTCAGGCAGATCAATTCGACCTACCAATTGTGCTGTGTCCAGCCAGCGGCGCCAAATCGGTCGGCAGAGCTGATGCGCAATCACCCCGTGCTGCAACTGTTGCACGCGCCGGCGGAACTCAACCAGTTCTGCCCTCAGGCTGGAATAGTTCGCCTGCCGCACATCACCGGTCACCAAATGATATGGCAACCCCAGTGAGGCAGACACCGCAAGCAGCGTGCGATATTGAAACGCCTCATAGCCACCACCAACATCCGCGGGGCTTGAGAACTTCACATCCTCGCCCGGCAGCAGAACCTGCATGGTGCCGGGCTCAAGGCTAGCCATGGCTGCGCCATCAAGATCCGCCTCGCCCTCGCCCATCATCGGATCTTCCGGCGCTGTCTTGGTGATGAAGCCGGCAAACATTGCTGCTGTCTTTTTGCGATCTAGTTCGGCGTCATCATACTGATCAAGCAGGAACAACCGCACCATCGCGGGCGCAACATGGGGCAAGCCACGGATCTGACCCGCATCAATGGGGCGGTAGATGTGTAGAACATCTTCGGCTGGCACGCGCACGGTTTCCGGTATCGCGACGCGGTGATCCGTGCTGTCGCCAGGATGACGCCTGCGGAAATGATAAGCCACCCGCCGACCGATTAGGTCAAACTCGATCCCGCAGCGGATGCGATTGCCATTCGGAGCGGTCTCCGTTTTCTCGAATGGCAGCATTTCCGATTGTAAGAGCTGCAACTGCAGCGGAACTAGCAAGCCATCTTCGGCCCGTCGAGGACGCATCCGCACGAAGCATTCACCCGCAACAAACATTTCGCGCGCAACCATCGCCTGCAGACCATAAAAATCCGTCAGCCCGTCGGCATCCGCCTCATCGGTCCAAGCAAGCCAAAGCCGCTGGACCTCATCACGTAATGCTGCATCCTCAATCAGTGAGGACGGCTTAATTCCATCCCCCACCATGTTGGATGCAAAGGCCTCGCAGGCATTCGCCGCATAGCCGTTCGTCACCACCAGTTCACGCGAGCGGGCCAGCAACTTTGGCCCACCCGATGCCACCAACGCATTGATGTTTTCAAGCGGCGGGTTCCAGCCCCGCAGCCGGCGTTTTGACATCGCCCCTTCAAGACGCGCACGCATCGCTTTGGGGCCGCCCGGCTTGGAGCGACGGAACGTGTCCAGTAACCCCATGTGTTAGAGCCCTTTAGATGTGAGAATGCGCACCTGCCGTACGACCCGCCGTCCTTCGAGTGTGGCGATTTCGCGATCCAACCCTTCAATGGCGCGGTCGATTTCAGCCACGCTGCGGTAATCCACGGTTTTGCCGTCATAGCTGACCCGCGCGACGCCGGAGGAACGTTGGACTGCGAGCGCCTCGCGGCGGGTGCGAAGTTCAGAAATTGTGGCCATTTATCACCCCATGTAAGTCGACCGCATTGTCCGCCTCCGCGCAGACGGGCGCGGCGATGATTTCACAGCCACGTCACCCGCAGGCCCAGAGGCCTCTACTGCGAGTTGCCGCTCCAATTCCAACCACCGCGCCTCTGACCAGCGATCCGCCCCAAGTATCCACGCTGCTGCTCGCGCATAAACCCGGCAGTCCAACGCCTCATTGCGCTCGCGTAGCTTCTGCCACTCCAATCGGGCAAAGCCACGTTTCGTGCGCACCGTGATCAGTTGTTCGGCCGTAAATTGCTTCAACCACTCGCCGTCCGCCCATTTTGGCAGATGGATGGTTCCAGGCGGGCAAGGATGCCCAGCCTCGATTTCCTCCCGCGTCGGTCTATCCTGCCGCAAATAGCGATAGGTCTCGGTCTTGAAGGTAGAGGTAGCGACCGTCCAAAGCCGCGCTCCGCGCCGCAGCCGTTTGCCCGCGATGGTCGCGTCCACATAAGTCGGGCCGGTGACCGGGCTCGAGCGATTGAATCCCTCTACGCCTTTGACCGGGGCCACCTGCGCGAAGCCGACTTGTCGCGACCAGGCGTATACCGCGCTGGTCTCGTAGCCCGTGTCGATGGCCAGGCGGGCCAAGGTCATTGGCTCACCGGAGGCATGCGCCCATGTCTGGCCGAGCAAATTGGTCAGCTGCTGCCAACACGCTGTGTCGCTGGGCCCACCTTCGATAACGAGGTGATCGACCAGCCAGCTTTCCAGCCCGCGGCCCCAGGCCCAGACATCGACCTCGATGCGATCCTTTTGAACGTCCGCTCCAGCGGTCAGGAACAAGGCCCGCTCTGGAACAGTGCCTCCCTCCAAAGTCTCGCGCTGGTCCGCCAAGCGCTGCCAGTCCGGCGCCTCACCCGTCTCGACCCACGTCTCGCCGAGGATCGTGTTGCGAAACGCTTTGATCGCCTCATCCGACCCCTGGGCTGCATCCCAAGCTCGCACGATCCTCTCCCAGCTCAGCCAGCCGATGGGCGAATAGAGCGCCGAGAGGTGATAGCCGACGGTATTCGGGTCCGCTGCCGTGGCGGTTGCGCGCCATTCGCCAGCCTCCAGCATCGCCGTCTTGTGATGCTCCGCTATGGGCTGCTCGCAGCCATCGCAGTGATATTCCGCTGTCTCGGGACGCCCCTTCTGCCAACGCAGTCGTTCGAATTTGAGCCACTGCATCGCGCCACAATGCGGGCATGGGACAAAAAACCGACGCTGATCACTGGCCTCATAGTCCCGTTCAATCCGGCTCATGCCGCGAATGGTCGGGGTTGAGACCAAGAACACCTTGCGCCGATGGGCGAAGGTCAGCGAACGCGCTTCCGCCAGCGTAACCGGATCACCCTCATCGTCAGCGGACGCCGGATAGGCATCGACCTCGTCGAGGAAAATGTAGCGCGCCGGGGTCGAGCGCAGCCCTACGGCCGAGTTTGCCCCGGTCATGATCAGAATACCGCCCGCGAATTCTTTAGACAGCATCGTGTTGCCCGCGTCACGAGAACGCGCCGGTTTGACCCGCTCCCGCAATTCCGGGCTCTCATCGATCAGCGGATCAATCCGCTGACGTGAGTTTCGTTTCGCCAATTCCACCGTTGGCTGGACCGCCAGCATAGGTCCTGGCGCCTGATGGATCGCAAAGCCAATCCAGTTGTTGCCCGCTTCCGTCGCGCCGACCTGCGCTGCCTTCATGAACACGATCCGCTGTGCCCGGTCGCCGGGCGAAAGCCTGTCCATGATCTCAGCCATGTAAGGCGTGCGGGCCGTTCGATAGCGACCAGGTTCTGCCGACGCGCGCCCCGACAGCATCCGGTGTCGGTCTGCCCATTGGGAGACGGTCAGGTCCGCATCCGGCGTGAGACCTGCGCCCCAGGCACGCAGGATTTCTGTCGCGCCATCGAAATCCGGCATATCGTCCGCATCATCGGAGATCAGGTTTGACCTCGGCAAGATCGTCGAGCTGGGCACGGACATGTTTTTCCAAAACTTTCTGCATTGCGGCGGGCTCAACGCCCAAATCTGCCGCCATCAACGCGGCCGCCCGCGCGGGCCAGTTGACCCAGACATCACGCTCCTGCCGCGCCAGCCGAAAAACCAGCGACAGTGCGCGAGCCCGATCGATCAACTCGCCTTTCAGCTTTTGCAGACGCAGACGACGTTCCTGCGCCTTCAGCACTTCATTGGCCGTCTTGGCCTGCAAAAAGGTGGTGCCACCACTATTTGCCGGAGCCTCAAGCCCCTGTTCCTTCAGAGTGTCACCGACTGCCGAGACAGCCGCCTCCGACACAGGCTTGCGTCTTGGCTGCAGCTTCTTGCGGGTTTTGGATGGGTCGGTTGCTTCAGCACGCAAGGCATCGCTTGAAACCGCATCGATGCTGCCATCGTCGTGCAGCACCAGCCGTCCTGTTGCCTTGGCCTTCTGGATTGCACCGCGTGAAAGACCAACACGGGTGGCGTATTGGCGCTCGCTCAAACCCTCCATTGCGCGCTCCGATTATCATTTAAAATCATGTGCTTATGTCGTTGATAAGCCTCCGCAGTAGAGCGAATGTGGTCTCACGAAAACGATGTAACTCACCACCGCGCTCAAGCAGCGCAGCGGTCGCACAAAACCAAGGAGCCGCCACGATGACCAGATTGAACCCGATCGCCACGCCTCGCCACCAACTGCGCGCCGAGAAGGCCGCGCGGAACAAGGAAGCAGCGCTCAACGCCTTCATCGGTAAGAAAGCCGAGATCGACGAAATGCTGGCGCGCGGGTACGACGAAATCGTCGTGCTCACCTCGTCGTCCGACGAGGGGGAGGAGGAGACGAGCGACGCGCGCTCGCCAGCGTCGCACACGACGGACTCCGAAGGCGAGGCGCCGTACGCGACGGAGGAGTCGGCGTCGTCCGGCCAAAGATTCGGCGCGGACGACGACGCTGCGGACGCGGCGAAGTTTGATGCGCTCTTTGGGCGCTTCGACGTTCTGTCGGGCAAGATGCAGCGGAAGAATGCGCAGCTGACGGCGAAGCAGGAGGAAGCGATGCTGATCATGTCGTCGCCGCTCGCGGAGCGGGTGAGTGCTCTTTTATTTACCGTTACATTTTACGCGAATCTTGCTCACAGTTTTGAATCGCTCCCCCTAACATCTTTGACGCTACTACCAGGCTGCCGTCGCTCTTCGCGCGCGTCCACGCGGAGCGCGCCCTTCCGCAGTGGACGCTGCGCACAGAGGAGGGCGGTGCACCGAGCGTCGAAGTCGAGCGCGGCGGCGAACTGCTGGCGCCCATCGCCCTCACCTTCGATAGCGTCGGCACGCTCACGATCGAGGTGAGCAACGTGACACTGAGCGGGATAGACTCGCTGCGCGAGCTCACGCTGCTGGACGCCAACGGCACGCGAGGGGCGTTCACGCTGG
Organism: Lentisphaeria bacterium; assembly: GCA_003477185.1. Taxonomy (GTDB): domain Bacteria; phylum Verrucomicrobiota; class Lentisphaeria; order JABSQK01; family UBA12247; genus UBA12247. The sequence goes on along the minus strand of DMTJ01000109.1, from coordinate 506 downwards.
AGAACTCGGTCTCGCTCGGCGGTTACGGCAGAGGCGGAGGAGGAGGCGGCGCGCGGCGCGGCGGCGACGACGCGCCCCCCCTCGCCCTCGACGTCGCGCTGCGCGTCGACTTCGTCGGAGCGGCGCAGAACGCGGCGGTGGAGATCCACGATGACCTGCTGCTGCGCGTCGCCCTCTCCAACGCGCAGCTGCGCGCACCCCTCGTCGCGGAGCTCGACGGGACGCTCGCGCTCGACCTCAACGCCTCGGCGCTCTTCCTCTCCGAGCTCGCTGACGGCGGCGCGACGTGCCTCCTCTCCGCCTTCGACGCGCTGCAGGTGAGTGTTCTTTTATGTACCGTTACATTTTACGCGAATCTTGCTCACAGTTTGACTCGCTCCCCCTAACATCTTTGACGATTCTCCCTTCGACGCGCTGCAGCTCGCGGCGCTCGACGTCTCGATCGACGCGGTGGCGCTCGATCTGCGCTGCGGCGCGCGCGGGTGCTCGACGCCGGCTCTCAAGAG
>DMTJ01000498.1 GCA_003477185.1 Lentisphaeria bacterium | reverse complement strand
TTCAAGCTGGGTATCTGCCGTCCTGGCCAGTTCGCAGCTGCTGCTTCACTTTCCGGCGCTCTCAGCCCGGGCTCATTCAAGAACAGCAGTGGAGCGAGATCGGCCGAGTGGCTCAATACCTTCGGCAGCGCGCAGCTGTTCAAGGAGAGCGAGAACGATCTGCACGCGCAGCTACAAAAGCGTGTGAATGAGGGGACGGAGCTACCGCGGCTCTGGCAGCACTGTGGCACCGAGGACTTTCTCTATGAGCACAACGTCGACTCCCGCAATGAAGCGCAGCGCCTCGGCGTCCCGCTTGCGTATTCAGAAGGGCCGGGGGACCACTCGTGGGGGCTCTGGGACGAACAAATTCAGAACGTGCTAGACTGGCTTCCGCTCTAACTGACTATTCGTCCAGAGCAGCCATATAGCCGCCCAAAACGTCGTCCTGGCCAAGATCATCGAGGATCCCCCGCGCATCCGCGTCGTCGAAACCTAGCTCGCTTAGCTCCAGCGCCAGCATGTCCAACTCCAGCTGTTCGTCCATATAATCAAGCGCTTCCAGCGTGGACTGCACAATCTTCTCCTGCTCCTGCCACTTCTCAATGGTCGGCAGTTTAGACTTTCCGGCAACGCCGGGCTCAGAGCCTGTGGATTGATTCCCAAACTGCAAGGCTACGGCGACAGCGACCACCGCACAGGCAGCCGCTGCGTACCACGTGACCTGCACCAATTTCCCGCGATTACGGCGTTTGGCTTCCTTGCGAGCGTTGCCAGCCAGATTATCCCAGGCGCTACCACTTGGCACCGCCTCAGGATCCCGCTCAGTGGTCCCCATCAGCTGCTGCATCTCGCGATCCAATTCTGCCTCTTCGCGAGACACGTCGTGCTCCGAGTCCGTATTCATCGTATGATCTCCTGTTTACTAAATTGTAGTCGCAGCTTGCTTGCTGCCTGAAAAATTGCCGCCTTCACGGTTCCTACCGAACACTCCTGCACAGCGGCAATCTCTTTGTATGAAAGGCCCCCGACGTACTTCATGCGAAAGGCGGCCTGCATTCGCTCAGGCAATGCCAGGATCGCTTGGTCGATCTCCGCGCGCCACTCCGCACGCTGTAGATCATGCCCTGGTGCCACGTCATTCGAAGCGATTGAATCTGCGGATCTGTCGGTCCAGTCCTCCATCAATATCAGACGCTTGCTGTTCCGGCGGCGCTGGTCGATGCAAAGATTGGTGACCACGCGGTAGAGCCAAGTTTGCGCGCGGCACGAGAAATTCCACTTTGGCAAGAAGTTGTAAAGTTTGATGTAGGCTTCCTGAACGACATCCAGGGCCGTGTGTGCGTCCTGCGTGTACCGAAATGCCAGGGAGTAAGCTGCGCCCCGGGTCCTCTTCACCAACTCGTCAAAGGCGTCATCGTCGCCCGCCATGCAGGCTCGCACCAGCTCTGAATCATCAAGCGTCGTCACCGTCCTGGTATCCATTGTCGCGTCCATTTGGTTCACGCAGCCTACGTGCTTCAAAACAGGCCTCTCAGCGGGTAAAGGTATTGTCCGATACAGCATTGTACGAGCAAGGCGAGAGATGAGTTTAGTCCATCCTTGGATTTTCCCAAGAAATTGCATCGGCGATCACGCCCAACGGGGATGCGACAGCGATCTCGGGGGCTTGCCAGGTGCCGTCCGCGTCCGCCTCCAAGCACCAGCAGCACGCTCCCGGAAGAATCGACCAACCATCAGGAACGGCTGCCTCGCACTGCGCGTCGTAGGCCAGCACATACATCCGCTTTGCCTTCCCCTCGCGCAGCGCGAACTCCGCACAACGAAACGCCTCCTGCAATGCCAGCCCCGTCCAGAACACACAATGAGGGCCAGCTGCCCCGATTTCGATTGCCGCAAGGTTTGCCGCCGCGCTCGCATACGCATGCGGAAAGAGCAACGGGCTCGCCAGACGTGGCCCCTTCTGCACCAGTTGCTGGTAGAAGGTGTAGCCCGTGTTCAAAGCCCCATAGCCTGTCGCCGCGACAATCCCGCTCTCGCCGTCGTTTTCCTCCTTCACGCACTGGGCAAGTGCCGCCAGCGCATAGGCCGCGACAGGGTCTAGGTATCCACGTACGCTACTCAAATACGGCTTTGCCGAGAATCCAGCCAGAGTTGCGGAGTTTGCAACCAAAGCCTCCACCGTTCCTGCGGGAAAACGCTCTCCGCTGCCGACCAATGGCCCAGGCAATACCCAGCCAACTCTGACGAGGGATACACCAATAGCTGCCGCGGCAGGCACCTCGGGTCCAGGGGTCCTTTGCAGGCAGACCGCGGCATTGTTCCCACCAATCCCTGCCGAGTTTGTCACTAGGCACTCTCCTGGCAACGATCGATTCTGTAAGGCGACATCGACACTGAGCTCGCTGTCCAACTGCTGCAGCCCCTCCACTCCTGGGACGATTCCCGCCTCAAGCGCGCAGGCGGCAAGCACCACCTCTGCCAAGCCGGCCGCACCCAGCAGATGCCCTAGGTTTCCTTTGAATGCCATTGTCGGTCTGGGCGATCCCAGCAAATCCGCGATTGCCTGGCTTTCAGTGAGATCGTTTGCCGTAGTTCCTGTCGCATGCGCACATACCCAGTCAACGGCAGCTGGAGAGATTCCCGCATCCGCCAATGCAGCAGCCATCACCCGCCGGGAACCGTCGCCGCGCTTCGCTGGAGCGGTCATGTGAAAGGCGTTGTTATTCAAGGCCGTGCCGCCCACAACCACGCCGCCTTCCTGAGGCTCAGCAGTGAGCAGAACGGCAACGGCCGCCTCCCCAAAAATGGTCCCTTGCCTGGCGGCATCGAACGGTCGCAGCCGATCGGTAGTAATCGTGCGCAAATTTGTCAGCCCGGCCCAGCAGAACTCCGTAAGCAGATCATAGGCAACACAGAGCACGCGCTTAGCCCGACCGGTTTGCAGCCAACGGCAGCCGGTTGCCACCACGGCGGCACCACTTGCGCAAGACAACGTGAGCTGTGCGCGCGGACCACGCGCGCCCACCAAATCCGCCACACGCGCCACCACCTTCTGGCCTTGCACAAAGGTATCGACATCCATCGTCCCGGTCTCGATCCGCTCCCGCCAGGCCCACTCAAACTGGTCCATCGGCCCAAAGTTCGTCCCCAAGATCAAGCCCAGCTCATCATCCGCGCCCCACTCCGCGCTCCCCAGTGCTTCCCGCGCTGCCGCGACGATCATCGCACTCACCGGGCCACCATCCGCCTCGTCGAAATGATCGACCAGTTCGGGCGGCAGTTCGCCGCCCTCGGGCTGCGGAAAGTCCTGCCCGTGAAATCGAGTAATCGGGCGTATTCCTGCCTCACCACCCAGCACTGCGGCCCAGTTCGCAGCGACCCCCTGCCCGAGCGGAGAGACCATCCCCGCCCCCTTCATTCGAATCGTCATTGTTTCCCTCACTGAACTCTCGATTGACATCCTCTAACGCACTGCCATGTTACACGGCTTTGCTTTCAAGAAACGAAACAAACCACACTGGCATTCTGCCACTTTACGGAGGATTTACTCATGGCAACCATCCCAGAACGCGTGAAAGAAATTGTTGTAGACCAACTCGGCGTGAACCCGGAACTTGTCACAACAGACGCTAAATTCATTGAAGACCTCGGTGCTGATTCGCTCGATACCGTCGAGCTTGTCATGGCACTGGAAGAGGAATTCGACCTTTCGATCGAAGACGACGCAGCTGAAAAGCTTCAAGCAGTATGCCACGTCATCAAGTACATCGAATCCGCAAGCCAATAACTTCGATCACCTTATTTCATCATCTTACAAGGGGCGGGCAGTGCCTGAACGACGAGTTGTCATAACCGGCCTTGGCGGGCTTTGTAGCGTCGGTCATAACATGGCCGAGATTTGGGATGGAATCTTAAATGGTCAATCCGGCATTCGCCGCATTGTCAGTTTCGACCCATCTCCGTTTCGCACCCAGATCGCGGGCGAGGTCCGCGACTGGGACGTAACGGATCACATTGATCGCAAGGAAGCCCGCAGGCTGGATCCATTTTGCCACTACGCAGTTGTTACTGCGGAAGAAGCAATTGCCGAATCTGGACTGCTGGACACAGACTTGGATCTTGAGCGGGTCGGCGTGCTGGTCGGCAGCGGGATTGGTGGGATCCGAACCATTGAGGAGCAGCACCAGAAACTGCTCAACGGTGGTCCATCCCGTGTCTCTCCGTTTATTGTTCCGATGATGATCGGCGACATGGCGGCAGGGGCCATCTCAATCCGGCACGGCTTCCAAGGCCCGAACTGGGGCTTGGTTAGCGCTTGCGCAACCGGTGCGCATGCACTGGGTGAGGCTTACCACGTCATCCACCGTGGAGACGCGGACGTGATGATTGCTGGTGGCACAGAGGCCTGCGTCACACCTCTGGCAGTCGCTGGCTTTTCGAGCATGAAAGCACTCTCCACCTGCAATGACGAGCCAGAACGTGCCAGTCGTCCATTCGACGCAACCCGCGATGGCTTTGTACTTGCCGAAGGTGCGGCTACGCTCGTCCTCGAGACATTGGAGCACGCACTCGCACGTGGCGCAGACATCAAAGCCGAGCTAATAGGCTATGGTGCCAGCGGCGATGGCCACCATATCACCTCACCGCCAGCAGACGGTAATGGTGCAGTGAAGGCCATCCAGCGCGGACTCGCTCACGCGGGAATTTCGCCCGCAGATGTGCAGTACATTAACGCCCACGGCACCAGTACCGTGATGAATGACCGCATCGAAACACTGGCTATTCGAACAGTATTCGGCGACGCGGCCAATCAGGTTGCTGTATCCAGCACAAAATCGCTCACTGGCCACACGCTGGGAGCCGCTGGAGCCTTGGAATCAGCATTTTGCGTAAAATCGATTGAGGACGGGATGATTCCGGCTACCTTTAATTATCAGGAGCCAGATCCAAATTGTGACCTTGACATCGTGCCAAACAAATCTCGCAAAGTCGACGTAAACGTAGCCATCAACATGAACTTCGGTTTTGGTGGGCACAATGCGGTGGTTGTTTTTCGCAAGTACAACGGCGAATGAAACCAGCCATACATGCTGCAGCACTACTTGTCGTTGGATTCCTAGCAGGGTGTGCCCACCATGGGCATCGTTCGCCTGAGCTTTCTCAGCGGCCGTTCACCCCGCAGGAAGCCGACTGGGCTGCGGCGCAGCACACTTGGTTACCGCAGTGGCAACATCCACAGCGTGCCCCGGTAGCGCGGCCAATGCCAGGCACGCCGCAAGCAACACACGCCCCGGCGCGGGTTGCAGGGCATTGGACCCCAAAAGCCCAGCCTGCCCGGCCCCCACAGCCTGTGGCCACCGCGGCTTCAACTCAGCCTCGGATTCCGGTCGCAGCACAAAAGACTGAGGTCCTCGGGCAGCACCGGGCCGCCCAGCGGCCGGCGATGCCTTTGGCGGTACAGCCAGTCACGACGAAGCAAGCCACTAAGCTCGTCCGTTCCCAGTCCCTGCCAGCGGCAGTCATCGATGATCACCGCCGCATCAGACCCGATTCCCCTCCGGCGTTTTCCACCCCCTATACCTTGATCCCAGATGATGGCGCACGGCGAGCCCCCAAGCCTCATACCCACATCGTGGAAAGTGGTCAGTCGCTTGCGGAGATCGCAGCCAAGTACTACGGCGATTCTAAGCAATGGCCACGCATTCAACAGGCAAACGGATTGAGAAATCCAAATCAGATCGCCGTCGGGGCGAAGCTGCTCATCCCCTAACCCAGCGTCTGGCCGAAGTCCTTCTAACCGCCCGTACACATCCATGTGGCAGGGAGCGGCGAGCTGCTTGGGCCTGAATTGAATGCCGTTCACAGAAAAAATCCGTAAGTGGCTAAAAGACCATCAGATGCGCCAGGATGTGCGCGATCGGGACGCCGGACGCCGTTCCGTAGCCACGCCATCGCAGCGTCGGCCCGCAACTCGGTGGCTGGTGGTCGCCGCGGCCTGCTGTGCCATCTGGCTTGTGTGCGCAGTGAACGTCATGTATCACTACGAAGCTGTGCGCACGGAGAGCCTGGTCGAGAACCAGCAAATTCCGTATAGCATCCTAGCGCAAGTTAGCTTTTCCTACGTGGACCATGCCGAGACCGAAAGGCATCGGGACCGCGCCAATGAACGGGTGCTGGACACCTACAACATTGATGACGAGCAGACAGAGAATAATCTGCATGTGTTTAACAACTTGTTTGACGCGCTCTCTGTGGATCCTCCCCAGATATTCGGCAACGAACTCCTCGCCAGCCTGGATGAAAAGGAGTTGTCAGCACTGCTTCCGCTGTTCGACAGTAGTGATAAGCGAAACTTTGTGCTTACTGAGCTTGAGTCCCAGCTGCGACTCGGGGTTGTTTCCGCCGAGGACAAGCGCGCAGCCGAGGCGCAGAATGTCCAAATCATCATCCAGCAAGAATCCGGAAAATCCCGGGCAGCCGTATCCTCCTTTCCCAGCCCGCGAGAGCTTGCAGATCGCCTGACTTCTAAGTTTTCCGAGGCTTTCCATCTTCAGCAGCCACAAACGGAATTGGAAAGTGCGGCCTTTCTTCTAGCTCGCCTGATCCAGCCGAATCTTGTCTACAACGTCCCCCTGACCCAAGCTGAGCGTCGGGTCGCACGGTCTGCAGTCCCCCCCATTCACAAGACCGTGCCCCGCGGCGAGATTCTGATTCATCGTGGAAGTCGGGTGCAGCTGGACGATCTGGAGAAAGTAAAGTCCCACGAGGCGGCACTGCAAGAGACCAGCGATTCCTACACCCACGCACTGGGAATCATCCGCGTCTTACTTCTTGCCTTTGTTGTCATTGTGGTGAGCGCGCTCTACTTGCATCAGGCAAATCCGAGCCACTTCACAAACCGGGCAATCCTGTTCACCGCCGCTCTGATCGGGACCAATATCCTGCTGAACCGCGTGGTTCAGGAGGGATTATCCCACTTGATGGGTGGCACCCTTCCTCTGGCGTATGTTTCGGCAGCGATCCCGACTGCTTTCACCAGCGTCATGCTGGCCCTGCTCTACGGCTTTCGCCCGGCAATGGGAACCGCGCTCTTTTTCTCAATACTCTGGGCGGTAATGTCTCCGGATCCGATGCGTGCATTTCTGATCGGACTCACTGCATCCGCCGCCGGTGCCTGGGCTCTGCGCAAGGTTCGTACCCGCAAGCAGACGTTTCGCGCCCCTCTCCTGATGGCATTTGCTGTGCTAACCGTTGAGGGAATTCATTGGTTTGCCCGTTCGTCACCGCCGCACGTTTATCTTGTCATTGCGATCATCGCACTCGCCACCGCCTTTGGCATTGTGATCCTTGCGAACTTACTGCTTCCAATGGCGGAGTGGTTCACCGGCACGACTACCGATATCTCCCTGCTGGAGCTCAGCGATCTCAACCACAAGCTGCTCAAGCGCCTACAACTCGAGGCCCCCGGCACTTATCACCACACGCAGATGGTAGCGACACTGGCCGAGCATGCTGCCGAGGCCGTGGGCGCAAACCCACTCCTGGCCCGCGTCGCCGCGTATTTCCATGATATTGGCAAGCTTTACAATCCTAGCTATTTCGCCGAGAACAGCGCCGAAATGAACCGCCACGAGCACTTGCGCCCGCGCATGAGCGCTCTGGTAATCATCAATCATGTGAAGGAAGGACTCAAACTCGCCGCACGTCATAAGCTCCGCCAGCCGCTGCGCGAGGCCATCGCCACACATCATGGCACCAGCGTGGTCGCCTGCTTTTACCACAGCGCCTGTCAAGAAGCCGATGAGCGCGGTGAGGAAGTCACGATTGACGAGTTTCGCTATCCGGGCCCGCTCCCACGGGGCAAGGAAGTATCCATCATCAGCTTGGTGGATGCCTGCGAAGCTGCCTCCCGTTCCCTGGAGAAGCCCACCCCAAAAAAGATCGACAATATGGTCGCCGAGATTTTTCGCACTCGCATCAGCGATGGTCAATTGAACGAAAGCGAACTCACCCTCGAAGAAATTAGGACTGTCGAAATGACGACGAAAAGAACTCTCTGCACCATGCTTCATGGTCGAATCGCGTACCCAAAGGACACGGAAAATGGAAGTATCCTTTTGGAGCCATCAGCCTCTGACTCCGCAAAGCTTGACACAGATCGAGTCAGTAGTTCATCGGATGATGGAGAATCTGGATCTGGTGCACGACTTGTCTCCTGAGAGCGAACTGTCCGTGAGCCTGGTTGAAGCCTCCTCAATTGCTGAGATGAACGAACGTTTCCTTCAACACGAAGGGCCGACGGACGTGCTTACATTCGACCTGCGCGACGGTACTCCCCCGCATCAAGACTTGGGCGAGATCATCATCTGCACCGATGTTGCAGCCGAGAATGCGCACGAATATAAGACCAGCCTGTCGCGTGAGCTTACGCTTTATCTGGTCCATGGCCTCCTTCATCTGGCTGGACACGATGACCACCATGAACCGGCCATTACCAAAATGCGCCAGGCAGAACAAGACGCGCTCGCGCTACTTGCTGACAGGTTCGACCTAGACCGATTGTTTGCATTCAGTGGAGGTCTCAGCAGCACCGCTGTATGAATTCGTCGACAATTGTACTATTGATCGTGGGCGTCACCATCGCGATCTGGTGCCGGACCTGCCTGGAGGCCCTTTCGCGTATCAGCTGGGTCACTATCCGTAAGGAATCGTTCAAACGTACCGGTCTGAGTGACCTGGCTGAAGCGTGGCTGGAAAGCCGCGATCTATTCCAATCCACGCTGCGCTTCTTCATTTCCGTCAGCCTCTGTCTTTCGGCGGCAATTGCCTACCCTGCAGTACAGCAAAACCTCCCAAGGGAAGCGTCGCCGTTCACCTTGGTACTACTCACGGCGTTCCTGGTCACAGTTGCATTTTACGCCCTGATCGAGGTTGTAGTTCTAGGTGGATTCGCTCGATCGAATCCAGTGCTCATGCATGTCGCGGCCCCAATGCTCCGCGCACTAGGCTTGATTCAGCCAATCTTGCAGATCATCAATCAGAGGGGAAGATCGGAGAATGGCGAGGAAGAAGAGACCACACTTTCCGTGGAGGACGAGATTATCCATCTGGTCGAACAGGACGCACACAGTGATGACCAATCGTCCGAATTGGAAGACAGCGAACGCCGGATGATTCGCGGAATCTTTGATCTCGATGAGACCCTCGTCAAGGAAATCATGACCCCTCGGGTGGATATGGATGTGCTGAGGGCAGATGTTGACATGCGCGAGGCCAAGAAGAAGATTGTCGAATGCGGACACAGCCGAATTCCGGTCTACGGCACCACAGTGGATGACATACAGGGAGTGGTTTATGCCAAAGATTTTCTGGATGAGTCACGCATGGGTGGAAGCGAGGACCTGCTTGCCCTCAGCCACAAGCCACTTTTCGTGCCCGAGTCCAAGAATGTGCGCGACTTGCTGGACGACTTCAAGCGCAGCAACATCCACTTTGCGGTAATTATCGATGAGTACGGCGGAACTGCTGGCATCGTCACATTTGAAGATATCCTGGAAGAAATCGTCGGCGAGATTCGTGATGAGTACGATGACGAGGAGGAACTGGCCTTCGACCAGCAGGAAGATGGCAGTTACGTTATTGACGCGCGCACGCCGGTAGGCACAGTCAACGAGTTCCTTAAATCCGACATTTCGGAAGAAGAAGACTACGATACGATTGGCGGATTTGTGATCAGTAAATTTGGGCGCATTCCCGCGGTAGGTGAACTGATTGAAGTGGATGGTCTGGCCGTCACGATTTTGGACGCGAACGAACGGTGCGTTGGCCAGATTGCCGTGAAGCAACTGACCTTGGAAAAAAGTGAGTGAGAAAGTGGAGCATACAGCGGTGACGAAGTGGAATTGGCGCGAGCAGCGGGAAAAACCTGCATTTTTGGCCTTAGAAGACGGCAGCGTATTTCGTGGCCATGCTTTCGGGAATCGGACAGATCGAGTCGGTGAAGTAGTTTTCAACACCGGTATGTCGGGCTATCAGGAAATTCTCTCCGACCCTTCATATTGCGGTCAATTCGTGACGATGACCTACCCAGAGATCGGCAATACTGGCATCAACCCAGTGGACCCTGAGTCTCGGAGCGCCTTCCTGAGCGGTTTGCTTATCCATGCACTCAATGAGCCATCCAACTGGCGGTCGAAAGAGTCGCTAAATGACCACTTAGAGCGAATGGGAGTCCCCGGCCTTGCAGGTTTTGACACCCGCGCCCTTACCGTAAAACTGCGCGACCAAGGGACCAAGCGCGCCTATCTCTGTGTGAGTGGCGAGAAGTCGGAAGCAGAAGCAGTTGAGTTGGCCAAAGCCTGGGAAGGGCTCGACGGCCAGGACTACGCCAGTCGCGTCTCGGTGGATACCAGCTTCACCTGGGATCCAGAGGGCGAAGACAGCGCCTCATGGGGCCTTCCCGGCCCGCTACCCCCTGCAGACATTAAACTGGTCTCCTACGACTTCGGCATAAAGTGGAACATTCTTCGTTCCTTGAGGCAACAGGGCATGGAAGTCCAAGTGGTGCCAGCAAAGACAACCGCTGAGGAAGTCTTAGCACTCAACCCGGACGGCGTTTTCTACAGTAATGGCCCCGCCGACCCGGCAGCCGTTCAGTACGCTGCAGACAACGCCAAAGGGCTTATTGGCAAGGTTCCGATCATGGGGATCTGCCTGGGACATCAACTCCTTAGTTTAGCCTGTGGTGCCGAAACCTATCGGCTGAAATTTGGACATCATGGCTGCAATCATCCGGTAAAAGATCTTGAGACTGGAAAGGTCGAAATAACCTCGCAGAATCACAACTTTGCGGTGTCAGCAGATCCCCTTCCCTCCTGCTTGGAAGTGACTCACATTAACCTGAACGATGATACCGTCGAAGGGATTCGCCATAAGACAAAGCAGATGTTCGCGGTTCAGTATCATCCCGAGTCTGCACCGGGACCGCATGACCCCTACTATCTGTTCGAGCGTTTCCGGAAGATGATCAAGCGCTAAGGTGCTGACCAGGATGACACCCCCTGTCCCCCGTCCTGCTGCCCTCTCGTCGGGACGCGTCAGATGAGGATTGCCCTAAAAAGCCGCCTTACCGCCACTGTTCTCCTACGGGCGGCTTGGCTGCGCGCCCGACGTGTGAATCTGGCAATGTTGATTTTGGTGGCTGGGGCAATCGTATACGGCGTGGCATTCCTTTATGCCGCAGGGCAACAGAGCGGCGGCCGCTTTAGTGGGATGTGGGTCCGTCAATGTCTGTACGCAGGAATCGGCAGTGTCTGCATGGTTGGTGTTGCCATGCTCGACTACCGAGTTCTCGCCCGCTATATCTGGCATCTCTTCTTCCTCACCATCGCCGGGCTTGTGCTGGTGGTCTTGGTGGGGGATGAAATCAATGGCGCAAAAAGTTGGATTGACCTCGGCCCCGTCACCGTCCAACCTTCGGAGTTCGGCAAGGTCGGCTCGATTCTTCTGCTCGCCTTTCTGGCCTCAAGGCCCTCCTTGGATCCATCCAACTTTTGGCACAGCGTGCTGATCGGTGGCGTTGCTGCCGGAATTCCCGCGGCCTTAATTCTGTGCCAGCCGGACGTCGGAAGCGCCCTCACGCTGGTCCCGATTGCTCTGGCGATCCTGTTCCTCTCAGGTTTAAAGCTGCGCTGGCTTTTTTGCCTTGCGGTTATCATCCTCCCGTTTTTACCGTACACTTGGAACAATCTCGCGAAGCAGCACCACCGCGATCGAGTCTGGGTCTTCGCCTACCACCTGATGCCCGCAGAAATGCGCCAGAACCACGAGCCCCCGAACATTTCCCGCGAAGGCTACAACGCGCATCAATCGCTGCTTGCCGTTGGCAGTGGCGGGATTTGGGGCAAGGGCTATATGCAGGGCACCCAGAATGCGCTGGGTTTCTTACCGCGAAACGTCGCCCCGTCCGACTTTATCTTCTCCGTCATCGCCGAAGAGTCGGGATTTGTCGGCAGCGTCATCTTGCTGACGATCCAGTGGCTGCTGATCATGTGCTGCGTTTATGTCTCGATGGTGGCTGGCAATCAGTTTGGCAGGAACATCGCCGTAGGCATCGCAGCCTTGCTCTGCGCCCATTTATATATCAATGTTGGCATGACAATCGGCCTTGCGCCGATCATTGGAATCCCATTGCCGTTTGTGAGTCGCGGCGGTTCTTTTATGTTATCACTCTTGATTTGCGTCGGATTGCTCCAGAGTATCTACATGCACCGCCCGCAACACGTTGATAAGCTGGAACTTACCCATGGCTGAACTAAACCCGTTCACACTGTCGAATTTGCCGGAGGACGAGCGCGCTGTTTACGCAGAGGCGCTGGTTTCCGGGCAGTCCGCAGGGCTCGCCTATCTTCTCGAGCGGGCATCCAGTTATCAGGACTTGGTCGAGTTAGAGCTAGAGGATAACCCAGCGGCTGTCGTCTATCTCCGCGATGGCCGTGCCGCACTCAGTCAGGCCCAGACCCTGCTAGGTACCAGTGATCCTGATCCCGAAGATGCAGAGCGTGACTTCGAGGCACTGGACTTAAGCTCGCTGATGCACGGGGTGACCGACCGAATCTCCCGCATCGAGTTAACCGACGCGTCGCTTACCATGCAGTGCGAGAATGCGGCCGTATGGGGGAACATTCTGCTCCTTCAGCAGGCGATGTTCCAGCTACCCTGTGTCTCCATAGAGTCCAACAAGCACCCGACACTCAGTGTCAATCTGAACCACGTCAGCGCGGTGCCAGCCCAGCGTGGTACGGACCTAGGCGAAGACGATCGCGAATTTCTGACAGTGACCTGCGGCCCGCAGGTACCCGAAGAAGAGTTCATCCCCCTGCTCGAGTATATCTCTGCCCACGGCAAGTTCGAGGCTAGCCGCCGCCTGCTGTTCGTCTTCGGGGCACTGCGCCTGCACAGCGGCGACCTTTTCTGCTCGAGAACCCGTGGGCCCGAGACCTGTCGCGCCTACCTCCCTTTCTCCCGGGGCGAAGGCACCATGTCTGGCGGCGAGTCCGTAAACGAAGCAGACCTAGGCGGCACCGAGACCATTCTCCTCGTCGACGACGAGGCAATCATCTGGGACGTCGTAATCGACATGCTGCAATCGCTCGGCTACACCGTAGTCCTAGCGGCGACGGGCAAAGAGTGCGTAGATATCTACGCGGACAATCCCGGCGAGATCGATCTAGTCCTGCTAGACATGATCATGCCTGAAATGAACGGCTACGACGCATACTTTGCCCTCCATAAGATTGACCCCGATGCAAAGGTCCTACTTTCCAGTGGCTACGTGGCCGAAGAAGATGCCCAGGACGTCCTCGCCGCAGGCGCTGCTGGCTTCCTCAAAAAGCCCTATCGCCTAATCGACCTTGCGCGCAAAATCCGTCAGGTGCTAAGTTGATCGCAAGCCTGATGATTCACAATCTGGCCCTCATCGAGGACCTAGAGCTCGAGTTTTCCCCGGGGCTGAACATCGTCACGGGTGAGACCGGTGCTGGCAAGTCCATCATCCTTGGCGCCATTCAAATGCTCTTGGGCCAACGCGCGGACCGGACCCGGATCCGGCGGGACGCTACATCCTGCTCCGTGAGCGCTATCTATGAATTAGCTGGGCGCCCCGAGTTGATTGCAGAGCTGAACCAGTTGCTTGAGCCTAGCGGCTGCCCACCATGTGAGCAGGGGCAACTGCTGCTACGGCGTGTCATCACCGAGAAAACCAACCGAAACTACGTGAACGGCTGCCCCGTGAACCTCAGCACCTTGAGGGACTTGGGCAACCTCTTGGTGGACATGCACGGCCCCTACGATCACCAGTCGCTATTTGACGTAAGACGCCAGCTCCAGGCGCTTGACACCTTTACCGGCGCACAGCTCGCCCGAGCGAGCTGTGCAACAGCCTACGCGGCCTGTCAGACCGCGCAGAGGGCGCTCGAACATTGGGAGCGTAACGCACCCAATCCCGCCCAACTGGAGAACATGCGCTATCAGCTGGACGAAATCGAAGCGGCAAACCTCAACCCAGACGAAGTCGCCGAGCTGTCGCATACTCATTCCGTGGCCTCCAATGCCAGCCAGCTCGTCGGCATTCTCGATCGCTGTCGCACGGCCTTGGAGGAAGACGACGACGCGGTCCTACAGCAGTTCGGCAGCATGATGCGAGACCTCCAGGACGTCGCCGAGATTGATGATCAGCGCGGCCCCGTTCTGATTGAGTTGCTCGAGGCAGCAATCGCCCACACCCAGGCCTTTCAAGAAGAACTCACGGTTGTGGTCGGGCAACTCGAGCTGGACCCATTCGCCCTCCAAGCCATCGAGGAGCGCCTCTCCGTTGTTCATGGCCTCCTCCGCAAGTACGGACCGACCGTGGAGCGCGTCCAGGAATTTGCCGCCAAGCTCCGCACCGATCTTGCCAGCTACGACGATGCGGAGCAGACGCGCCAGGAGTTGCAGCACGCAGTGACCGATGCGGAGTCCGCACATCTCCAAATCGCCAAGAAGCTGGGGAAAGCCCGTCGCAAAGCCGCTCCCGGCCTAGCCACGCAGATCACCGACAAGCTGAAAGTGCTGGGGTTCAAGGACTGCCAATTCGACCTTGCCTTTACCGACGCTCCTCCGGCTGCCACGGGGATCGACCGCGTGGAGTTTCGGTTTGCCCCGAACCCCGGCGAGGGTGCCCACAACCTGCGCGAGATCGCCAGTAGCGGAGAGATCGCGCGCGTCATGCTCGCCCTCAAGACTGTTCTGGCTGCGGCCGACCGGATTCCGGTGCTGATCTTTGATGAGATCGATGCCAACATCGGCGGGACCACAGCAGCAGCAGTGGGCAGAGAAATGGCACGACTTGGCGGAGAACGCCAAATCCTCTGCATCACCCACACCCCGCAGGTAGCAGCGGGTGGGAGCCGGCATTTTCGTGTCCAAAAGCACGTCACCTCACAGCGTACCCACGCAGAAGTCTCAATCCTAAAGTCTACAGAAAAAATTGACGAAGTCGCCCGCATGTTGGGCAGTACCGACAACTCATGCGTGGTAAAAGATCACGCTCGCGAACTCATAAAAATGGCAAAGGCTGCATCATGACCAAAATTCTTTGTATCGGAGCTGGCTACGTAGGTGGCCCAACCATGGCGGTTATCGCCCAAAACTGCCCCGACGTCCAAGTCACAGTGGTGGACATCAATCCAGATCGTATCGCAGCCTGGAAATCCGACACCCTGCCCATTTACGAACCAGGCCTCCTCGAGGTCGTGCAGAGCAGTCGGGGCCGAAATCTCATCTTTTCCACCGAAGTAGATCAAGGAATTGCAGATGCTGACATTATCTTTGTTAGTGTGAACACGCCCACCAAGACCTTCGGCCGGGGTGCCGGTTGCGCAGCGGACCTCCAGTATTGGGAGAAGACCGCCCGCCAGATCCTCGAGAACTCCACCAGTGACAAGATCGTGGTCGAGAAGAGTACCCTCCCGGTTCGCACCGCTCGCGCTATGGAACGCATCCTCCACTCGGGCGATGGCAACGTACATTTCGAAGTCCTTTCCAACCCGGAATTTCTGGCTGAAGGCACCGCCATCACCGATCTGATGGATCCCGACCGGATCCTCATCGGCGGGCATGAAACCGAGACCGGACAGGCCGCAATCGAAAAACTCGCGAGTATCTACGCACAGTGGGTGCCACCTGAGAAGATCCTCACCACCAATGTCTGGTCCAGCGAGCTTTCCAAACTGACAGCCAACGCCTTTCTCGCGCAGCGTATCAGCTCGATCAACAGCATCGCCTCCGTCTGCGAAGCCACCGAGGCAAACGTAGATGAAGTCAGCCGCGCAATCGGCATGGATTCCCGCATCGGTGCCAAGTTTCTGCGCGCTAGCGTCGGCTTCGGCGGCTCATGCTTCAAAAAAGACATTCTGAACCTAGTCTACCTCTGCGAGACCTATGGACTGGATGAAGTGGCCGATTACTGGCGTCAGGTTGTAGCCATGAACTCCTACCAAGGCGAGCGCTTCGTCAACCGCATGATTAGCGCCATGTTCAACACCATCGTTGGTAAGCGCATTACGCTGTTCGGCTTTGCCTTCAAGGCAGACACCGGCGACACTCGCGAGAGCCCAGCCCTGACCGTATCACGCCAGTTGCTCGCTGAACGCGCCGATGTTGTCATCACCGACCCCCAGGCGCTGGTGAATGCAGCGAAGGACCTGAATGAAGACGCTGTGACCTATGAACAGGATCCCTACGAAGCCGCCAAGGGCGCACATGCGATCGCAGTCATGACAGAGTGGCAACAGTATCGCGATCTCGACTTTGTCCGCATCCACGACTCCATGGTCAAGCCCGCGTTCATCTTCGATGGTCGCAACCTGCTGAACCACAAGGAATTGCATGAGATCGGGTTCAACGTCTACCCGATTGGCAAGGCCGCACTGACGCACCTCGAATAGCGGTCAGTGTCCTGTCAGGTCTATTTTGGCGAGTAGATTATGGATGATTTCGGATGCTGAAGTGAGCTCGGATCGGCGACAGCGATCCTGTGGTATTGTTTAGGCGATACGGCTTGCTTCACCGCCGGAAAGGCCGCATCGCACCCGTTAAATTTGGTTTAACAGAACACTAGACTCGCGCCGCGATCTCTTCCCAGAGGCTCCCAAAGGCCACTGCTGCCTTACTGCGCGGCGAGAAAACCGCGACTGGCTCACGCGTCAGCCCCATCTTCTCGACCACCGCACTGTACGGTACTGTGGTCTTTAGAAAGCGCTTCCCAGCAGCCTCAGCCATCACGGCCTTGTGCATGGATTTTCGGCGCTCCACCATCGAAAAAAACGGGACCAGCTTCCTGCGCGAAATGTCCTGCTCGCGCAAGAACCCAATCAGCTGCTCGTAGGTTCGTGTCGACAGCGTCGTCGGAACAAACGGCACCACCAATGCATCCGCGGCCGAAAACACATTCTCCGAAAGTAACGTCAGATTTGGCGGGCAGTCGATGATAATCCAGTCATAGGCCTTGCCGAGAGGCTGCAGAATGTCCTTGAGCTGCTTTCGCGATCGCTTCTTGCTGTCCAGCGCCAGGTCCAGATTGCGGTAGGACAGATTCGCCGGGAGCAAGTCCAACCCCTCGTAGTCCGTTCCGCGGATCCCGCGCAACACTTCCTTGCCCCCAGACAGCAGACTTTCCTGATCAAACTTTTTCCTGGGCTGCGTCCGAAAGTAAAACGACGCAGATGCCTGTGGATCCAGGTCGATCAGTAAAACATGTGCGCCAGCCTGTTGGGCGCTGAAGGCCAGATTCACGGCGGCGGCAGTCTTGCCCACGCCTCCCTTGATGCTGTAAAGTGCTAACGTGCCCATGATTTCCCGCTGACGGTTGATAATGTGACTTTCTCGTGCCGGTTGCGAAGTTCGCAAACACGCTCCGGCCCAAACCCATGCCAGCCCGCCGTGAACAATCGCCATCCCGGTGTAACGTAGCGCGTTTTCTCGCCGAGCTTCGATCCTCCCAAATAGAGCGCCTACTTGCCGTGATTCCAGTTGATTTGCAGCCAGCCACGTGAAAAAGCGGCCTCGTCTCTCCGTAAAAGAAGCCCTCGCTGACGAGACGCTTGCGAAAGCCGCAGCCGGTGACCTTGACGCCTGCGTCCACCTCGACGCCCTCGGCTTGCTCATCGGCCCCGACGAATCCGGCCCTGACTATGCCGAGCGACTGCGCAAGCTCCGCGGAAATATCGAAGAACTGCGGACCAAGCTCGAGGAAGGCCCGGTCGAGTTCTACGAGTTCAGCCTCACCCGCGCTGAGCGCATCCGCGAGAAAGCTTACCAAGATGCGGTGTCCGCAACCTGGGGGCTTTATGACTTCGCCATCCACTGGGTCCCCGGATTCTACACCAATCAAGGAATGGGCCTTCTTTTTGCTGGCTGCGCCCTTTACTCCTACGAAGACTTCTTCGCCGTTTTTGTCATTCGAAAAGGCTTCCAGAAGAAAGATCGCTGGCTGATTTACAGCCGCAACGAACTCATGGCCCACGAACTCTGCCACATCGCCCGGATTGGCTTTCACAGCCGTGCTTTCGAAGAAATGTTCGCCTATCGAACCGCCAGCTCCGGCTTTCGCAAGTTCATCGGTGGAATGCTCCGCAGCCCGTTGGACTCCTACCTCCTCGCTGGCGGCGCGCTCTCGCTCCTAGCCGTCGAGTACGCAAACATCTTCCTGCTCACCGGGCCCCTCCAATGGCTCTATGCCATCCCCGTCGGCCTGTTCGGCTACGTCCTGAGCCGCTTCGGCTGCGGCCAGACAGCCTTTCGCCTGGCCCGCCGCAATCTTGCCAAAGTCTTCGACTCCGCAGATGCCCTGCCCGTCCTCTTTCGCTGTTCCGATCGCGACGTCTACGCCATCGCCGCCTGCCTCCGTCCGAGCGCCCTCCAGCAGTGGCTCCACAAGCGCGCCGCCGAATCGCTGCGCTGGAAGGTCACCCTCCGCCGCTACAACTGCTGAATCACTTCCACCCGAAGGCCAAGTGAAACAACCCAACGTAGTGTTTCTTTTCGCTGACGAATGGCGCGCGTAGGCCACCGGCAACGTAGGCGATCCCAACTGCGAGAGCGCCGTGCTTGATGAGCTCACTCGGCACAGCCTCAATCTCACACATGGGGCGAGTGGCTGCTTCGTCTGCTGTCCCTTTCGCGGAAGCCTCATGTCCGGCCAGTATCCCCTCACCCACGGCGTCTTCATCAACGACGTCGAGTTGTCCCTCGACTGCAACAGCATTGCCCGCGCCTTTAACGATGGCGAATACCACACCGCCTACATCGGCAAATGGCATCTATACGGCAGTCCTGACGGGCTCTGCGCGCGCCGATCCCTGCCTGCCCGTGGCCGGCTCGCACCAGCTCGGCTTTGATGATTGGAAAGGCGTCGAGTGCACGCGCGACTACCAGAACTCCGGCTACTATCACAACAAAGCCCACCCTCCATCCATGGGGCGACCACGACGCCTTTGGCCGAAGCCGCACCGCCGCCCAACACATCCGCGATCACGCCTTCGACATCATGCCCACGCTCCTCCGGCTCTGCGGTTTGCGAACTCCGCAAACCGTCGAAGGTAGAGACTGGTCTCCGGAGATACGTGGCGAGCAACTCGTAGCCGAAAACGACGCCGCCTTCCTCAACATGCCCGTGCCCCACACCGAGCTGCAATTCAACGACATACTCCCCTTACCGCGGCGTGCGCACCATGCGCCACACCTACCTACCTGCCCAAGACGGGTCCTGGCTCCTTCGGGACGACAAGACCGATCCCTACCAAATGAGCAACCTCATCAATGCACCCGAGCACGCTGAATTACAGGCCTACCTCGAAGCATTGCTCCAGCAAAAGCTAAGAATTCCACGATAGTACGGGACCAGTTCCGCCTCACTAGCATTCCGACCAAAGCGGCAACTTACTCCGGCACCCGCGTAATCACCGCAGCAGAAGCAGCAGCTGGCCTGCCCTTCGTGCGCGCCGAAGGCATTAGCATCATCGGTCCCAGCACCATCCATCCCATCCGGGTTCGCTCGCAGCAGAACCTTGCGACGGTGGCATAATACTCACTTGGGACCACACCGTAGCCCCTCCAGAAAGCCGCTAAAGTGTATACCGCAGCGACTCCTCCGGAAAGAACTACGCGAAAATAGCCAGCGCCCCTAGAGGTGTTGCCGTTGCCGGAGCCAGGTGGCGGCAACTTTTCGTGAATCGCGGGTCGTTGAGTAGTACGTAGTGCCTTTCTATCTGGGTGCAATTTGTTGCAATGACGTGTTTTGGTGTGCGGTGTGGGTGCCGGAGAAACGGAAGCGAGCTCTGCTGAG
>DMTJ01000599.1 GCA_003477185.1 Lentisphaeria bacterium | reverse complement strand
CTGCTGCTGGGGCAGATGAATCGCTACGACGACGCAATCGCCCAAAGTCGCCAGGCGCTACGCATCTGGCCCGCCTACCACCAAGCGATGGACCAGCTTGCCACGCTATTGCTCCGTCACCCAGATCCGGCCAAGGCGAACCCAGCCGAGGCCGAACAGCTTGCGAACTCCGCAATCCAGCTGCACGCCAGCGACTGGCGCTATCACTTCCGGCTTGTGCGCGCCCAGCACGCGCAGGGCAAGGACAATTCCCAGGCGGTGGAGGCCGCGCTCGCCGTCGCGCCCAACCCCGCGATCCGAAAACGCATTCTAGAATTTCGCCGCGCAGCCCCATGATCTCTGAGACTGTTTCGCTCCAGGAATTTCGCGCAGGCGGTCATGCATTGATCAGGCGACTCGGGTCGGAGACCCAAGCTACCGTTTCCTGGTTCCATGGCGCAGCGGAAGAAGATGTAGGTTGACCTTGACAAGTCGAAGGCCCTCTTCGCTACATCGTGAACCAGTTCTCGAGAGTCAGTCCGGGCCATTCGCTGAAATCGGCAGTGTTCCGTGTCACGAGCGTGAGGTTGTGATGGGTGGCGACAGCTGCAATCTGGCCGTCCACAAAGGTCGGCGTCAAGCCGCAGGATTCCAGTGCTGCTCGCTCCTGGGCGTGCAGAACGGCGGCAGCGTCATCGTAGGGGAGAACCGGTAGCCTGCTGACAACATCGTGAAGGTACTGCGCAATACGCTCGCGTTTGCGTCCCAGTGCCATGCGGGCAACTCCGTACTGAAGTTCATGCAGGACGGGGGCAGCGATGGCGATCTCATCCGCGTGCTCATCCAGTTTGACGAGAACGCCCCTATCTGGCTGTGGTCGTGCAGGTTCGGATATGATGTTGGTGTCAAGCAGGTAGAGAATCATTCAAAGACGTACCCGTCGCGTGGCATCCCGCGATCGCGCCAGCTATCGGCCTCTCCCTCCCTTAAGCACTCGTCAGACTCTGCTGAACGCTCTAGGAACGAATGGAGTGCAGGTTGAAATCCCAAAGAAGACGATGCCAGAGCCTGATATCTGTCATGCGACATCACCACAGCGACAGGCTGCCCGTAGCGCGTAATTCCTATGTCTTCCCCGGCTTCCACCTCATGGACCATGGCGGGTAGCTCATTCTTTGCCTGCGCTATGCTCAACGTCTTCATCGCCTGTCTCCTAGTATCACTGCTAGCCCTTGCTCACCCACTATAGCCATAGGATGGCCATCTTTCAAATGTAGAGCTGTGCTGCTACTCTCCGCGAACCAATAGGTCATTCCCCCTCCAGCCGGTCAAGCGCAATGTGATGCAAATCGCTTGTCCCTAAGCCGAAGGCCGCGTTTTCTGTCCATCGCCCGTAATCCGCGTGTGGTGACCTCCATCTCCACTTGTCAATTGAATGCTCCATGTTGGCTGTTTAGGATCACCTTGAGCGAGCTCGGTTTCGCGAGAATGAAATTGGCTCACTGGCATCCATAGGGTGCCGCTCCTATCTAATCTTAATCCAAATTCTCCTACATTCTCTGGAGACCGCCATTCTCCAAGGCGCCGAATACCCACCGGTTTTGAGCAGGTCTGGGACTTTCAGCCCGATGCCTTTTGGTGAAATCCCCGATGTCTATTTCGGACCGCAGCGAGTTCCCAGGCAGGACGCTTCCTGAAAGTTGTTGTTTACACACATAAACTGAAACACCTATGGGATGCCTGTCAGGGTGGTTGCGGGTTGCGGATGCAACGCGCTAGTCAAGGCCGGGCAGCGGCCAGATCGGCGACGAGCTCGACGACGGCGGCCAGATAGGCGTCCCACGCGATCGCTGTCCACGTGGCCTTATACGTGGAAAGTGGGGCAGATATGTACAGAGATGGTTGGCTGTCGGCCAAAGCCTGCGCGGCTATGGCATCGAGTTGAATCTGCAGGTCAGGTGGAGCGATGCCGTGGGCTTCGAGGAGGGCCTGGAGCTCAGGATCAAAGCTGTTCCGGTGGCGCTGAAAGAGCGATTTGGCGCCGGTGAGTGGATTGAGGGCGCGAATGGCGTCGGAGAGGTGCTCGCGCCGAGAGGCGTGCTTACGACAGAGGGCTTGGACTTCGCGGACGGCGGGGGCCGTGGGTTGGCCAATCGGGCCGGGCTGGGGCGTGCAGGCCCCAGCGAAAAGCATGACACCGAGATGAACGAAAGGCTTGGTTTCCATTTTATCCTCCTTGCGGATGGTTGCGGGTTTCGCAAGCTCGTCAACGCGAGCTGTTGCGTTTCACCGGTCACTATGGGAGGGAGGCGCGTGCCAGATGGTGTCACGGTGGGAGTCGCCCTCCCCTACTTACCCGAGTCGGAGAACTCGTCCTCGGCCTTTTCAGTCTACTGAGGCGCGGAGGAGCGCGGTCAGAACCAAGCCGATGTCCGAGGCGTCGAGGCGGAGCGAGACGCAGAGGTCGTCTTCGGACTCACAGGCGTTGATGCGGATTGGCAATGGCGTTGAGAGAGTGGATACCTCTGCGATGCCACGGTGCGTCTCGACCATCTCGTTGCGGGATTCGCAATGAAGCAAACGGACAGCCTGGCACGTACCGGGCACAGAGATCCGGGCCAGCATCGCGTCGGTTGCGGAGATCGCACTCGCCAGAATGCACTCCTCGCGGCTGCCGTTACCGACTTGGAACGACGATGTGCCGTAGGTCATTGCTTGGATCATGGATGGTAGAGAATGGCCATCGCTCCAGGCAGCAACTCTGGCGTCTGCGGGAGCCTGGGAGAGAAACGCGAGTGCGCGCTGGCGCGAGATTTCTTGGTGGCGTCCCTGCGTGGCATCCGAAAAGTGCCAGTTGCGGAGTTCGGGAGCGTCCTTGCTCATGGGGAACTCTTGGTGTCGTGCTCTGGATAGCGGGCCAGTCGTCCAGTGCTCTGGGGCGCGTGGTGGGCGTTGGCGACTGCACGGGCTTTGGTCATGATCTCAGCGCGAAGCTCTTCCGGCTCGACCACTTGGAGCTCGGGGGCATTATAGAGGATCCAAGAAACCACGACGGGGCGCGGTACGCGAGGGAAAAGCATTTCGAGGCCGCCGTCCGGAAGCCGCCGGTCGTACTGACCGGCGAACCACTCTCGCTCGGCATAGAACCCCGCGCAGTCGGCTGCGCAACGTACTTTGACATTCTCGACAGTTTCCAAACCGAGGACGTTTCCTGTGCGAAGATGAGTCAGCAGGCCTTCTCGCGGGAGGAAGGCTTCCTGCGTGCGGTGTGCGTCGGCGACTCGGTGGAGAGCAAGGGTTCGGGCTGCGTTGCGCAGTCGACACCAGACACGGGCATACCAAATGCCCTCTTGCGCGAAGAGAGCGTGGATTTCGATGTCGCGACGTGCAGCGGAACGGCGCGGCGACGTGTAGTCCACGCGCAGTACGTGGCGCTGCTTCCAGGCATAAAGGATGTCTTCGATCGTGTCGGCTTGCAGATCTGCAATACCGTTGGTGGCGAGGATCAAAGGCAGCAGGGCTTGGACTTCGGCAGCTTCGGGACGAACCAGCGACACAGGCGCGTACATAGCCTCGCGGAGGACGGGGCTCAATGCCAGCTCGATACCTCCGCCAACCACGACATTCGGTAGCACTTCAGCCCCGCACAGCGGGGCGATGGGGAAGGCCCAGTGCTCATCAACGAGCGCGTAGCCGTGCTCCTCTGGGTCGTATTCGAGCGGGCAGTCGAGCACATCGCGCAGGTAGGCGATGTCGCGTTTGATGGTCCGCACGCTGGCGGCCAACGGCCCATCATGAAGCTCGGCGGCGTAGCTCTCGGCGTTTGGGTAGCATCGGGTTTTAAGCCGCTCGATGAAGCCGATAATTCGATTGAGCTGGCGGCGTTGGGGCTCCAAGATGACATCTCCCAGGTTGTGGTGTCGGGACTAGTGAGTGAGGTAGAAAGGCTCTCATCCCAAACGAAGAAACATGCAGGGGCAGGCCATATCGTGGCACGGGCCTGCCAGCAAGACAAGAATAGCGGCTAACTCGATCCGGTCCAATATAGACGGCATTGG
>DMTJ01000312.1 GCA_003477185.1 Lentisphaeria bacterium | reverse complement strand
AGACAGTTTTCAATTGAGTTTAAGCTGTCTGTGCCACCTCATCTGCAGCTGAACAGCGCTGCCCTGTTTCTTCGTTAGAGACCGAATCTGACTTTCTGGGGTACTTATCCATAATCATCGCGCCACCACCCCTCCGCACTTTTATACGCACGGTCTGGCGTCAGGTAGCCCAGCGACTGATGCGGAGTGCTGTACGCCGTCTCGCCGACACTGATTTTGTGCATTTTACGAAACAGATTCACCGGTCGTCGAGCAGATCATCGTGACCCACCCCCAACCTCCCGAACTTGCGCATCATTCCTGCCAGCGACGCATTGACGAAATCGTTGTGCTCGGCCTGTAGCCGACTGAAGGTGCGCCAGTGCATTCCTTTGGGCTTGTCGCCATCGCCGTTCAGGATGCCCGCCTCCCAGCCAAGGCGATCCCTGATTCGATCTGCTCGCCGTGCTGCACGATCATCGACTGTCTCTCGCTGGCTGGCATAGGCCAGCTTGTAGCAGTGACGACATGCGAAGATGCCAAAGCCACCGAGATACAGCAGAGCCACCCGCCGGCCGCAGCCTCGTGCCGGACATAACATCCAGACTCGCCGACCGCCGATTGTGCAGTTCGTCCAGTCCAGACGCACCGAGTAGTCCATCGGTTGCCAGTCGCTACCGCGACTCTTGTGCCGGTAGTTCACAATAATCCTGCCGGCCTCCGTCCGCACCTGGATTGAGGCCACCGTTTCACCACCGAGTGTCCAGTTCCAACCGAATGCCTGCCCCGGTGTCAGTAGTCCATCACGCTGTAGCCGCCGTACATCAAGCGCGCGGTAATCACTGGTGGTGTCTTTGCCGCTCTGCCCGCGCCCGCTTCCCCATCCGCCCATTTCTTTTCTCCTCGGGATTTGCCGAAATCATCAGGCAAGTATGCAATGGTTTTTTCATTGAGACTCGCCGCAAGCCACAGCCAGAATGGCCCAGCGCCCGATTTGGTGACATTGAATTTCACCCACCGCGAAGCGATTTCAGCTTCAAAAGCATGGCCAACGTGCGTTCAAACTTGCGATCGAGATGCGTTTCATAGCGGTTCAGCTTCTCCAGTCGGTGCGCTTGAAGTCCTTCACCCACGGTTTGTGCCTTAATCGCTGTGGTAAATCGCGCCTCTTGAACCATGCGATAGCAGATCGGCTCAAGCGATACGCAAATGAACTCGGCCAGTCCTTCGGCGGTGGCCGGGTGTTCCTCGTCGGCGACATGCTCATCCCACCAGTCGCGGGACTCTGGAATCAGTGCCCGTCGGGCTTTCCCATAGGCATTCGCACCACCCTTGCGCAGAATCGCTGCCGCCTTCTGAACCGCCGCAAGATCAAGCTCGGCGCTCTTCAATCTCTCGGCATTGTCAGCCGGTGTTGAATCGAACAGATCGCGCAGGTCGGTGTTCTCGCCCGACAGGCCACGCTGAAATGGCGCTGCCGCCGGCATCACGGACTTGGGACTGCCCAATGTGTTTTTAAGTCCCTCGTTGATCTTGGCTCCCTCGGCCAGCAACACCCGCCGCTTGCGCCAGATTATTGTGGCAAGCTCTTCGATCAGATGCCGCTCGGTCATGCCGGCAGGTTGATGTTCGTCCAGCAGCGCGGCCAACATGTCACTGAACTCTGCCTGATCTTCATGGGCCAATACCGCCAGGCGGGAGAGGATGCCGTGCTTCATGGCGTTGAAACGGACGGCTTCGTAATTGGCCACTGGTGTATCCGTGCCGGCGATGGGACTGGTCGTCACGACGGACCTTGTCGCTACTTCGGCCTCGATGGTTTGCATAGCTATCCCCTGGGTAAGTCCAAAATTGAAATAGTCGGACGCTGTCCTGGCTTGCGCTCAACCTTAATGAGTCCAGCCTGTTCGAGCCGAACCAATCCCTGCCTCTCTGCATCGCGCTCCACGTTCATGGTCTTCAGGGCAGTTTGCGTGAGTTTGAATGGTTTGCCCTTTGCCATCCCGTGACGCCACCACAATGCGATGGCAACATTAAGGGTCTTTCCAGGCAGATGTGCTGCGACGTTTAGCCAGTCAAGCGGAATCGGCCCACGAAGGAATGGCATCTTCTTGGGAGCTGCCACCAACGTGCCGGTTGCACCGCAAAGATGCAATCGTCTTACGGGCAGATGGAGGTCATTGGTATACATATAAGACTCTTTAAGTAGACTGTACGGGTGCGGTGGCACACGGCAGGTAGGTGCGGTGCACCACGACAGGTCCCGCCAGTGCCGACCCCCCAATCAGATTCATGACCTTGTCCCACATCACTACACCGCGCTTGTCCATGTAGCGATCTGGGTAACGAACTTCCTTCACGTCGCTGCCCAGTTCAAACCCGTCGAGCACGATCCGGCTGGCCTCCTGCATCAGCGATTTCGTCGAGGCGATGGCCTGATCCAGTTCATCCAGTGGAGCTTCGATCAGCAGCGCGTCATGCACCGGCGCACAGACCCGGATGCCTGCCTCTGTTAGCAGGATGCTGGCGATCCGCAACATCTCGGCCCCGTTGGCCTGCATCGGAAAATTGCGCAGGCTGCGGTCGTTGAGTTCGTCACGGGTATGAATCTGCCAACCGAACCCGGTCCACAGTCGCCCACCGAGCACCGCCTCATCCACCGCGCAGTCCGACCACATCCAGAACCTGCGATAGGTGCGCCGATGAAGTTCAAGAAGCTGGCGGGCACGCGCCACCGGTTGATTGATACGTGCCGCCAAACTGGTCTCGCCCATGCCGTACTGCACTGCCAGCACGCACGCCTTGAACTGTTCGCGCTCGGCTTCATGCGTCTTCTTGGTCGCCGTCTTCGGCACCGCCCCGGCCTGAATGGCAAACGCCAAGTAAGGATCACCGCTGCGGTAGGCTTCCATCATTGCCGGATCGCCGGACAGGGCGGCGGCAATACCGAACTCCTGCTGGCTCCAATCCACATACGCCAGCCCCCAGCCCGGTTCCGGGCGTATCAGGCCACGCAGCCACACCGAAGGGCCGAAGATGAACTTCGAGTTGGAGGGCTGATTGCGCCCGGTGCGTGCCCGGAATGGTGACAACAAGCAGCGGTTACGCCCATCATCACCGACATGCAGATTGGCCAGGCGCATTTCCGACAACGCGGATCGGAGCTCGCGGATCGGTGCCACTTCCTCGTAGGTGCGCGCCATTTCGCGAAACGTGGCGTTGCACACGTCGAGCCGTCCGCTTTCCACTCGCGGCCAGGGAATGCCGTTGGCCACCAGATACGACTCCCACCGGCTGCTCTTGAAGCTGCGTCCGTCATAGACGCCATAGTCACTGTCGATATCCGCAATCAAGTGATCCTGAATGGCAAGCCAATGGGTCTGGAGTTTTTCCAACGATTCAGTGTCGATTGGGACGCCATTCATCTGGATGCACGACACCGCCTGCATGTAGCGGCCACGAAGCAGCGCACGCGGCCAGTCGATTTGGCCTTGCATGACCGTGAGCAGGTTGTCGAGTGCCACTACGTCGGTCTCGCAGTAGTCCATAATCGCCAATTCGTCTGCTGAACTCCACGGGCCGCCGGTCAGGATCAGATCGCGCATGACGTCCTTTTGTTCACCTCCAATGCTTGGCAGGCCATAGTGCATCAGCGCACCGAGCAACCCGCTGCCGTGTGCCAGACGCAGCCCATTCGTCAAGCAGCGGAACTCGGTGAAGAGGTCCAGCACATTGACCGGCGGCGCCCAGCCCAGCACATGAAAGCAATCCAACTCGGCGGAGGCGTAATACGCGACGCACAGCGCGTTTTCACCCGTCGGGAAGGGTGCGACAGCCATCCGCCGGAGATCGTCCTGCCAGTGGCGCGTGGTGCGGCCTGAAGGCCACTCCCGCACCACCATGCAGACCGGAACAGGTGGATTGCCTTCACGGCCACGCGCCGGATGGAACTCGAAGTCCACCAGATAAATGCCATCGGCGAAGTTAAGCGCCGACATCAAATTTTCCCCAGCAGCGATTGCACGACGGGGTGATCGAGGTTGGTGATAATTTTGCCGCGAAAAGCCACCTGCACCAGTGCATCAATATCGTGTGCCGGCCACTCCGGTTCAGGCAACTCGCCTTCGGCTTCATACACGTCGTAACCGCCCGCGTGCATGTTGGCGCTGATACGAACCCATTTCAGCTTGGCGTGCTCGACCGCCTGCGCCAGCGACTCATGCCACGGGTTGCGGGTGCCATCCTCGCCCGGCAGAGGAACAGGTATCAGCGAGACGTTGTTCTGGCGATCAATGGCGGAGTGCAGCATGACTGGACGCACCAACTCGCTGATCTCCTGCGCGACATCTGGAACCACCACGTATGATTCGCGAGCCTCCTTGTTCTCCAGAATCATCGCGGGGAAGGTCATCTCGTCGGAACTATGGGTGCGGAAGAACTGCGGCTTCTTTGGTCTACCGACCAGTACATTGGTCAACAGTTTTTTTACACCGAGAGTTGCACCGTAATTGGCGGGTAGGCGCAGTGACTTGAGATCGGTATTGGTGGCAAGGGCAACGGGAGCGGCGGATTGAGTCGGTGGGGTCTGGGCTTGCATGGTGATATTCCTTGTTGAATTGAAGTCGATGGCGGATCGGTCACTAACGGGGAGATCAGAATTCGCCTTGCTGGGGGTGCTCTCGGATTCTGTTTGGTGCGGGGGCGTTCTCATTTAAGCCCCCCCTTCAGCAGCGGTTGCTGGTCGGCTGTCTTGCGAGCCGATTCGAGCCTCAGTACCAGTTCGCGGATTTCTTCGTCGGACTTGCCGGCGATGCGCGCCGCGTTCACAGCCACCACTTCACAGGAAGGCCAACCCACCGCCCGCGCGCCAAGGCTGATGGGTTTTGTCCATAGCCCTTGCGAAATGCGAAGATAGACCGTCGAACGGGAAAGACCAGATTCAGATTTAACGGCGGGAAGCCGCATGATGGTGTGAGTCATGATTGGAACTCCTTAGCGCGTAACGGCGCTTGTTGATTGGAGTTCGCATTTTCCCGACTTGCGTCAAATCAGGAAAATGGGGAAATTGGCGAAGTTCTTGACTTTACGGCTACTGCAGTGCTTCAGCCGTTTTGGCTTCCCCTATTTGAAGTACTCAGGAAACAGTTGCATGTAGTATTTACTAGGTCTCCCTCCACGCTTAAATTTACAGAGACCTTCGATGTAGCTATCGAAAGTGCTCAGCGGATGCTCAAGGCCGTCGAACTTTATCGCCACAGCGAGTAGGTCGGCTTTAATTCCGGGCATTTCATCAATGTTGATGTCCGGATCACGTTTCGCAATCTCAACAAGAAGCCGCGCAAAAGCTCCGACAAACGCATCGGGTGCCTTTCGCTTTACTCTAAGGTCCTTCTTTGGCACATCCTCAACCTGAGTCTGGCATATGTTCTTGAAGTCCGGCTCCACTTCTGCCGCCCACCCAAAACGTTCGAAAGGGTTGGTCCAATCACCCTCGCATTGATCCATCGGTGAACGCGGATCTTCACGACGATCAGCCTCCGGATCACTCGCCCATTTGTATTGGGCTTCAAGCAAATCAAGAGCAAGCGCCTTATCTTCGTCAGATGCCTTGCCAAACCGACCAAACCTGTCCCACGTGTAGACACCATCTTTCTCTATGGCCGTCGCAAGGGTAGCGATCGAAGTGCCACACCCCACCAACTGACTAATTGTCTTGAACGGATTGCCGTCTTCGTCATCCGGAATTTCTCGCCCGCCTGTTTTCAAGATTTAACTCCCTTCGAACTCTTGTTCAGCTCTTCCTGCACCGATGGGAATTCGGGGCCCGCGAGCAAGGCGTTCGGCATCTGCCGGAAGAAATCCTTGATGGAATAGTGCTGGGCCATGCGCTCACTCCTCGGGTTAAGTGGCGATATGTGTTTGGATCGCATCAAACTCTACAGTACAGTACCGGACTTTCACAGTACACGCGCTACCCAAAGGGGGGATAGCATCAGCCAAAACTGCCACTTTGACATTTCGTATCCAACCCGAACTTTAGGAAGCCGTGCGCATCGCTTCTGTCAATGAGCACCGCTCCATCACCAACATGATTGCGGTGATGATTTGCGACTGTTGTCGCCGAGTGGGGGGGGTGAAATTGCCGAGCCAGCGACGCTAACTGTGCA
>DMTJ01000332.1 GCA_003477185.1 Lentisphaeria bacterium | reverse complement strand
GGTTCGCATCCCGCAAGGCCAGCATTTCCACCGGCTTCACACCGCGCAGCACGAAAACTGCCAGCACCACTTCCAAGGCCGAAAAGCCAAGCAGAATCACCGGAATCACGCCCTTCTCGAACTGTGACAGCGCCCGTTGCCGGCGTTGCCCAGCATCGATTCCTTCGCCGAACATATCGTCCTGCTTGGGCGCACCGTCAGCCTCCGCCCGTTCGTCTGCCGCCAGCACCGCTGTATGGGCATGAAACCCGGACAGCAGCGCCGTCAACCCGGCTAGAATCAGCAGGTTAGCCGTTTGCAGCACGAACGCATTCGGCAGCTCGGCCAACATCTGAAAGGCCATCACATACAGCGTCAGCGCCGCAACCAGGCAGATCCCGCTGACGACAAAAGCCATTTTTGCCTGACCGCGTGCGACTTGCTTCACCCTTGGACCTCCTGCCGCTCGTACAGCAGGGTGGCCAGGGGTAGGCACAACAGCATAAAGAACAACACGCGCAGCACGCAATCAACCACAAAAGCGCCGGTAATCATGCCGCCATCCGCTAGAAAATCAGTCAGCCAGAACAGCTGCCAATCCGGCAGCACCCCGCCCATCACCATGCCAGCGGTACCGCTCAGATCAGCAGTCACCGATGCATTCGTGATCAACCCCAGAAAAAACACAGCCAGCCCACAGCCGAACACCACGGGAGAGTCCCAAAGCACCGCGACCGGCAGTAGAATGGCCAGAAAAATAAGCATCGCCGGCACCAGGAACACCCCGCTCTGAACGCCGGTCATGTCCGTATGGCTCCCCAATAAGGTGCGAATCACCGCCCCCAGTAACACAGCGACTGCGATTGCGAAGTTCGCAGGGAGCACGAAACTGCCGCCGAATACGCCCTGCCAGATAGCAGCGCCGATCAGGACCAGCAGAACCAGCCCAGGCAGCATCAACAGCGCCAGTTGGTCAATCTCCCCGGTCTCCGTCGCCACTTGTGAAACCCAGGCAAATCCCGATTGCCCGGTCACGCAGAATAGCAGCAGACAGATCGCGCAACCCGTCCACTTTCCTGTGATCAGCACAAACGGAAGAATCGGCCGACTCCGCAATTCCGGTGCCGCCCCCCGGCGTAATTCATCAGTCACCGCCCGAATCAATAAGAAGCACCCGCCAAGGCAGCCGAGGATAAAGATCAGAGATTGGCATTGATCGCGTAGCAACCGCGTGTGCTCGCCATAGGTAAATCCCGGCATCTCCCCGAGCAGAACCAGCAAGGTGATCAGGCCAAGGTGCAAGACAAGGAAGAACGGGTCCGCCAAAAGCTGGCGAACCGTGTTCTTAGTCACGGATATGGATTGTTTCACTATCATATGCACTCGTGCACTACCATAGTCATTCGCAGTCACGGATCAAGCGGCCTTAGGGGTAGCCTGTACCTATACCGCCAAATCCGCGATTTGCAGCGCGCCCTCGCGCGAGCGCTCGAGGTCAATCAATAACGCACCGAGATGTTGAAGCCGAAGATGTCCAAAACGTCCTGCTTGTAACCGCCCGTCATGGTGGCATTGAAGGCCGTGTTGGAGGTGTTGGTCGCGAACAAGTTGTACTCGGCCACGAAGTGCCCGTAGTGCAGTTTTAGCAACCGCGCGCCCACCGCCAAAGATGGCCCTTCGCCCGTGTCGTAGCCATCCACAGGCGCGACGGCTTCGGCGAACAGCTGAAACTGCGGCGTAATCGCCAGACGCAGCGTCAGCGGGATTGCGACCGTATGATCCTCCCCATCGCTGCGAGAGCCCACCGAGTCGGGCTCATTCGGATGGCGCTTCGGCAATGCGGTGTTCGCATGCGGGCTCACCGTCGACTGGAAGTCAGACCGCGAGGCAAACAGCAGCCCGCTGCCCAGATAGACGCGCTGGCCCCAAAAGGACCGCTCAGCGATCATGCCAAGATCCAAAGACAGGCTCGTCGATTCATCATCCTCAAGCATGATCGATGTTCCCGCTAACAGCGACAGGTTAAAGCCATGCTCATGCTCTTGTCGCAGCTGATATTTCCCCAAGATATCATACGTGTCATAGCTGCTGACATCGGGGACATCGACCAGGAATCCGCCAAAATCCTCGGTCCGCGTGCCGGTGGTGATGTCCCGTCCGACACTCCGCTGGCCAAAGATCTCGAAGCGATCGGTCAGGCCGTAGCCTGCACCCAGGCCAATGCGCACTTCATTATCGAGGCCCAACGCATTGTGCAAGGGTTCCGTTTCCGTGCGATTGCCGTTTGCCTTCGCCTGGACAGAGTCTTTAGAGATGTGGATGATGCGCCCGTAGACTTTCTTCTTCGGGACGGTCACCGCAGACGGATAGAGCATATGCATGGAGCTAGACCAAGTCAGCGAACGGTCCGGTTTCGCCGAAATAGATGCGGCCTCACTCGGATCTCCACCCAGAGATCTGACCAGCGATTGCAACCGCAGGATCTCGGCCCGGGCTACCTCAAGCTCTGCGGCCTGATCGGCGCACAGGGCCAAGGTTGCGAATATCGCAACGCCGATCGCCAAGCGCCGCATTTTTATAACCGCCAGCCGCGATTCTCGAGCCAACGCCCGAAGTGCCAGAGGTTCGACGCATCACGCTTGAACGGATTGACACTTGTGTAAAAACGAGTGCCAGTGGCAACCTCATCGCCAAGTGCCTTGTCACGGCCGATATACGGCTCCGTCCACCAGCCCATCAGCGCCTGCTCCCACGGCTTGAGCGAGCCACGGACGTAGCCCTGCCGATCGCCATCATCCTCGCCATGGAACATGCTAACAGTGCCATCTTCGACCGGCAAATACAGCAGATCGTTCATCGGTAGCAGCCGCGTGGTGTCCCAACCGGATTGGGTATTGGTGATGGACTGCACGCGATGACTGTCCGCCTTCAGCTCGATCTCGGGCCGCCAGCGATGCAGATCCAGGCCACTCATTTCCAGCAGGCCCGTGAGCTGCTCGCCATAGACATCCTGCTCTGCCGGACACCATTCCGCGGGCAGACACTCGGCAGGCAGATACGACGTGGGCACGATCGCCGCGTAGCAGCCGCAGGTGTGCACCGTCGTAATCAGTACCGGCGCGTTTGTTTCATTCTCGGTCACGATCACGAACAGCCCGACGTTCTTGCCCATCGCCAAGTGGCCCACAGGGACCTTCTCGAAGTGCAGCCGATAGATGTGATTGCGATAGCTCCCACGTTCGGTTGCGAACTCCGCAACTTCGTGGTACATGGCCGGCCGAGTCGGGTCTACAGAGACCGTCGAATCTGCGGTGTGCCCGCAAGCGCGGACGGTGCCGAGCTTGTTCAGCGACTTTTGGGTACCGTTCGCGATCACCACCGGAGAGAACTTCCCTTTTGGCGCCGCATAGCGGGTTTGCTGCGATACTGGGGTGCGGCAGCTCGTACACAAAGCTACGGTCAAAAAAACAAGAAGCAAAGACTTCATGGGGGGGCCTCACGCAGATCTAGAGTGGCGCCATCCTGGAAATACATCCAGTAGGCTTGTCCTGGGAAAATAAGGTCGCCCGCCGCAAGCGGCTCGTACGAAACGCCGGAATAGCGAAAGACTGCCGCTGCAGCCGGCGGCGCAGGCACGATATCAATGGGCCCAACCGGCAACCAAGTCTCGGGTGGCAAGACCACGGGACTGAAGGTTTCCACGCCAAACCCGTGATAGACATGCGCCGAGGGAGAGAAGAGCCACAGGCCCATGCCACTCGGGTGAGGCCCGCCAGTTGGCACAGCCGCCAGCGCCTCCCCCGTCCACAGCCAAGCTTGGCCCGGCAACTGAGCATCCGGGTGAAGGTCGAACGGAAAACTGATCAGATTCCAGCCGCGCCGCAGCGACAGCGCAAGAGTCGGCATCGCCATCAGAGTGACGGTATCCGTATCAGAGCGACCAAACTCGTCCGTGACTCTCAGCTGGTAGGTCACCGCGACACCCACGTCACCGAGAGTCGCAAAAGTCAGAACCTGGTCCGCGTCATCGACCGGGGCTGGGCTACCCCCGATCTGACTCCACTGATACGACCCGATCTGGACCGTGCCCGCGTGGGATCCCCGCCCATCTAGCGGCACCGCCGTGTCCGTAGGAACCGCTCGGTCTGGTCCGGCATCGGAAACTAAGGGAGTGTCTTCCGGGAAAACGGTCACGCTCACCAAATCAGACGCGCTATCCCCCGAATTATCGGTCACCGTCAGCCGAAACGTCAGCACGATCGCAACCGCGACGTCGGGCGTCGCAAAGGTGGGCGTAGCCAAGGAGTCGTCACTGAGCATGACGTCCGTACCTTGCGTTTGGGTCCAGGAAAAACTGCTGATCTGACCGTCGGGATCGGTCGAGGCGCTCCCATCCAATAGCGCCTCGGTCAGCTCAAGCGCATTGGCATCCGCCCCAGCTTTGGCAGTCGGAGGCTGGTTCCGGGGGGAAACTGTGATTTCGACGGTGTCAGTCGCCATTAGGCCGCCATCGTCAGTCACCGTGAGCTTGAACGTGATCGACTCAATCGCGTCGGCCAACGGCGCGACGAACGTGGGCATCGCCAATGCCGTGCTGTTCAGCACCACTGCTGGCCCCACCGTCCTCTCCCATTGATAGGCGACGATGCTGCCATCCGGATCTTCGGAACCCGAGCCATCCAACTGCACGGCGTCGCTCTCCTCCACGGCCTGCGGCATCCCGGCGTCGGCGACCGGCGGCAGATTATTGTCCGTCACCGTCACCACGATCTCGTCGGTATCGGTCGCGCCGTCATTGTCGGTGACCGTGAGTCGAAAGGTCAGCAGCGCCCCAGCTACGGGAACCTCCGGCGTGATGAACGAGCTAACGCTAGGTCCCAGCGGCGCGAGCGCAACGCTCGGCCCCGCTACTTGCGCCCAAGCGTGATTCGCAACCATTCCGTCCAGATCGGACGAATCCGTGCCGTCCAGAAACGCCTCCACGCCTTCTGGGATCTCAAAGTCATCGCCGGCGTCTGCCTGCGGCGGAAGCGCCACGGCCGCCTCCAGCGCCCCACCCTCGATCCACGCTTGAAACAGCTGCCGATCAGCCGTCCCCAACGGCGCGCCTTGCGGCATACGTCCTGCTTGAATTGCGCTGTTCGCACGGGCGTGTGCGCCCCCAGAGGTCGCCGACGCGTACGTGTGGAACCGCAGCCCTGCCGAGGCCTGGCCTGGACCGTGGCACGACACGCAGAATGGCCCGAGAATCCGAGGCAGGATGTCATCGTCATAGGTCACTTGCTGCCCCAGGCAGGACAGAGCGAACGTCGCCCAGCACACGCACCACTTCATCATTCACTCATCCTCAGCCTGCTTCGTCTGGATCCATATACTACCGAGATCGCGACCCGTGTCGAGTCAAGCCGCACAACCTCTTACATCACGCTGCATGCGGACTACGACATCAATAAGGCGGACCGCTTTCAGGAGTTTTATACATGGTCCTCTACTTCAACTTCTCCGTCGTCAATAAAAATAAGGACCAGGTTCAGCAAAGCTTCAATGACTAATGTGTCGATCACATCGAATAGTTTTCCGAGCGCTACAGTCACCTACTGCCAGCCCCATTCATCGCCAGAATGGCGAAAAAAACGGCCTATGAGAAGCTTCGGTTGATGGCAACTCGCGCCCCACGGCGGGATCACACTGAAAAAGCTCGTGCTCATCTTCAAAGGCTGGCATCTGGTGCATCGCTGCGAAGCGGAGTAGGCGGGCTGCCCGCGCTCCCAGCCTGTGAACTGAACCTCTTGCCCCGGTGGCCTGTTTGGTTTCCGGCATTATGTTGCCTCACGGCCCCGATAGGAACACCCCAAGCGTCGCGTGATCAAGGAAAACTGAGTATGGCTGGCCCGCAAGATCGTAAGGATGACACCTTCTCCCGCAAGGAGGTCTACGGCTCAGGCCACAAGCGGCGCAAGAGTTGGGCCGCGCAGCGCCGCGAACGAACCTTCCAAGACTGGTATGGCCCGCAGGGTGCGGACCTGGAGATCGAAGGACGACAGCCCCCGCCCCAACAACTCGCCGACCTAATCGGCGCCGAATTGGTCGGCATGAACGCGGACAATCACCAGCTCATGCGCAGCCTCATGGACGCCTGGGAATTTCTAATCCCTCCAGAAATTTCCAGCATCGCCGGCCCGCAGCGGTTCTATCGCGGCTGCCTCTACATCGAGGTCTGGGAGCAAAGCTGGATCTTCATTCTCCGCACCCGCCATGAACGCGAGCTGATGGCCATTTTGCGGCGGCATTCACAAGGGCGCATTCGGCGCATTCAGTTTGTCCCCGGCGGCAGCACCAACACCAAAAAACCACGTTTCACATGAATATCGGGCTCTTCGTCCCCTGCTTTATCGACCAGCTTCATCCCCCAGCCGCAATCGCCACCCTGCGCCTGCTCGAGCACTACGGGCACTCGGTAGCCTATCCTGAATCACAAGTCTGCTGCGGCCAGCCAGTGATCAATGCGGGACAGTCTGACATCGCCGAATATGCAGCCAGATTTGAAACCTCGTTCGAGCAGTATGACGCCATCGTCTGCCCATCGGCGAGTTGCGTCGCCACCATTCGCCATCTTTATCCGCAGCTTACCAGCCGCTGCGCAGCGGTAGTCGAAAAGACCTACGAGCTGTGCGAGTTTCTGGTGGATAAGCTGGCCGTGGCATCAGTGCCGGGGCGTTGCGGAGATCGCATCGCCGTCCACCAAAGTTGCCATGGCTTGCGCGAGCTCCGCCTTGGCCCTGCCTCGGAGTTACTCGGCGAGCACCTGCCGCAGCCAACAGATCGCCTGAAACAGCTGCTGGGGATGATCCCCGACGTGCAGCTGGTGACGCCGGCCCGGCCCGACGAGTGCTGCGGCTTCGGTGGCATGTTTTCCGTAGTCGAAGAGACCGTCTCCTGCCTCTCCGGTAATGCCCGTCTGAAAGCCTGCCTGGACGTAAAGGCAGACATCGTCACCGCTACGGATTGGTCCTGCCTCATGCATCTGCAGGGCCTGGCTCAGCGCCAAAAGCTACCCCTGCGCTTTCAGCACGCAGCCGAGATCCTCGCCGGAGATCTGTCATGAAGGGCCATCCTGAACGGGCTGCGGAATTCGCAAAAGACGCGACTCGCGTCGAGACCACCGACCGGAATATGTGGACGGCCCGCTCGTCCCGTGATCGGGCGCGAGCCGCCGTTCCTGACTGGGAAGAGTTGCGAACCGCTGCCAGCACGATCAAGGCGCACACCATGTCTCGGCTCGACCACTACCTCACGCAGTTTGCGGACTCCGCAACTGCCAACGGGATTCACGTGCATTGGGCCAAAGATGCCGAAGAGCATAACCAAATCGTGCTGAAGCTGCTGCGCGAGGCAGAAGTGACCGAAGTGGTCAAGAGTAAATCGATGCTCACCGAAGAGTGCGAACTGAACCCGTTTCTCGAGCGCAACGGCATTCCCGTGATCGACACCGATCTCGGCGAACGCGTCGTGCAATTGCGCGAGGAAGCGCCCAGCCACATCGTCACCCCGGCGATCCATCTCAATCGCGGCCAGATCGCCCAGACCCTTGCCGAGCACCTGCACAGCGACCCTGATAACGATGACCCACACTACCTCACCAGCGTCGTCAGCAAAGACCTGCGCGGGCGCATTCACCGCTCCAAGGTCGCGCTCACCGGCGTGAACTACGCGGTCGCAGAGTTGGGCGGCATCGTAATCTGCACCAATGAAGGAAACGTCGACCTAGCCGTCGCCACCAGCGACATCCACATTGCCAGCATGGGCATCGAGAAGATCATCCCGCGCCTTGCCGATCTGCCGGTCTTTCTACGCTTGCTGGCGCGCTCCGCCACCGGCATGCCGAGCACGATTTATACCAGCCATTTCACCGGCCCGCGCCAAGACAGCACCATGCATGTGATCATCGTCGATAACGGGCGCAGCCAGCTCCTGGCGGACGAAGACCACCGGGAAGCACTGCACTGCATTCGCTGTGGTGCCTGCGCGAACACCTGCCATGTCACCCGCCGCGGCGGTGGCCACGCCTATGACTTTTCCACCAGCGGGCCGATCGGCAGCATCGTCGCCCCGGCGCGCGATCACGATCGCTACGGCTCGCTGCCCTTCGCCTGCACCCTCTGCGGCTCCTGTAGCGATGTCTGCCCGGTGCGGATTCCGCTGCATCGCCTGCATCTGTCCTGGCGACGACGGTTGCTCTCACAAGGCCATGTCTCCGCCGACAAGCGCCGCCTGCTGGCGCAAATGAACATGGTTTTGCGAACTCCGCAACGCTACCGACTTGCTGGCAAAGCACTGCGGACCGCGCTGCGCATCGCCCCCGGATTGCTCGCACGCCTGTCCCCCTGGGGCAAGCAGCGCGATCTGCCCCCAGCGCCACCGGAGTCGTTTCGAGACTGGTACCGGAAGCACCGCAAATGAGCCGCGACGCCGTTCTCAACGCGGTCCGCGCGGGCAAGCCCCCGAAACTGCCGCTCCCGCCGCCCTATTCAGCGCCCGAGCGCGCAGACGACCCAGTTGCGGAGTTCGCACGGATCCTGACAATCGTCGGCGGCCACTGGCATGTGGCGACCGACCTGGCGACGACGCTTGCCGAGATTACGGGGCCACTCGCTGAGCATGGCCCGGTCCTGGATTGCACCAGCGCCGAGACGTCAGAAGTTGCGAAGTCCGCAACGCCGCGGAGTGCGGTCATTGTCGAGGGAAGAGTCGGGGTTGCCGAGATGGGGGCGGTCTGGGTGGGCCCGACTCTGCTTGCGCGGTCCTACTTGCCGGTGGTCTGCCATGCGCTCGTGGTGGTGATCACGCGCGAAGCGATCGTTCATTCGCTGCACGAAGGCTACGCACGAGCAGCCCAGTATTTGGAAGACGAGCCCTATGGCATGTGGATCGCTGGCCCGAGTAAAACCGCAGACATCGAGAAGACGCTAGTGATCGGCGCGCAGGGCACCGCTGCGCATCATATCGTCCTAAAGACATGCTAGATCTCGAGTTCCCCCTGGCCTTTGGGCTCCTCCGCCTGTGCGCCGAAGGTCGCCCAGACGAAACGGCCGCTGTCGACCTAATCTGCCACGCCCTAGATCAGGGCGTACGCGTTCTCGACACTGCCGATTCGTACTCGCTGGGTGCCCGCGATATGCACTATGGCGAGCATCTGGCCCGCAAAGCCGTGGCCGAATGGGGCGGCGCAGCCGACACCGTCAAAATCCTGACCAAGGCCGGCCTGACGCGCCCCAAGGGACGCTGGGTCCCGAACAGCAGTCCAGAACACCTGCGCAAAACGATCGAAGGCAGCCTGCGGAACCTGGGCGTGGACTCGATTCCCACGCTGCTGCTCCATGTCCGCGACCCCAGACGTCCGTTCGAGGAAACCCTGGCCGCGCTGGCGAAGCTGCAACAAGAAGGAAAGATCCAAAACCTGGGGCTGTGCAACACCAGCGTTCCTGAAATTCTCCAGGCATCGCGGCATTTTTCGGTCACCATGATCCAGAACGAACTCAACGTCATGGACCGCAAGAGCGCAACCGACGGCGTGCTGGCCTACGCAAAAATGAACGCGATCCCGTTCCTGGCGCATCGCCCGTTGGGCGGCCATGGCAAGGTTACGAAGCTAGCGGGAAACCGGGCGATAAAGCCGATCGTCCAGCGCCACGGCATCACCCCTTACGAAGCGGCATTTGCGGTGATCGCAAACCTCGGCAAGCCAGTCATTCCGTTGCTCGGTGCAACCCGCCGCGACTCTCTGGACTCATCGCTCCGCGCCGCCCGGATTCAGCTCGATGCCGAGGATTGGGCCGCGCTCCGGCAGCGCATTTCATTCGCAGCCCGGCCGCAAACTTCGGCACTGCTGGCACCACCGACTTCGCCCTCAGACCTGGCTCCATTGGAGCGCGGAAAGGGTCCGGGCTTCGAGCCGGAGGTCGTCATGGTCATGGGCATTCAAGGTGCGGGCAAGTCCAGCTTGGTCTCCCAGTATGTGGAAGCTGGCTACATTCGCTTGAACCGGGATCTGCTCGGCGGCTCCTTGGCCGACTTGGTCCCAATTCTCGACGACGCGCTGCTGCATGAGCCACGGGTGGTCTTGGACAACACCTATCCGACCCAAAGCTCGCGCTGCTCGGTCATTCGTATCGCCCACGCCCACGGAGTACCGGTGCGCTGCAAATTCATCGCGACGCCGTACCACGACGCCATGCTCAACGTCGTCGGCCGCGTACTCGACCGCTATGACCGACTTCCCGGCCCAGATGAGCTGAAGTCCCTGGCCCGCACCGACCCAAATCTGCCGCCGCTCGGCGCGCTCAAGCGCTGGCAGGAGAGCTTTGAGGTACCGAGCCCCGCCGAGGGATTCTCGATGATTGAAACCGTTCCGTTTATCCGCCGCCCGCAGCCCGGCACCAAGAAAGCACTATTGCTCGATGTAGACGGCACCATCCGCACGACGCAGAGCGGCGAGAAGTATCCCCGCCATCCCGATGACGTCGTGCTATTGCCGAACCGACGCGAGGTGTTGTCGTGCTGGCTGGCCGAGGGCTATGCCCTGTTTTTTGTCTCGAACCAAAGCGGCATTTCGTCAGGGAAAGTCAGCCAGGAGGCCGTCGATGCAGCCTTCGCCAGAACGGTAGAATTGCTGGACCTACCGGTAGTCGAGGTCACGTACTGCCCACATAAGGCATTTCCAGTGACCTGCTTTTGCCGCAAGCCCTACCCGGGCTTGGGCGTGATGCTCACCCGCAAGCACGGCCTGGATCTCCATGAACTAGTGATGGTCGGCGATCGCGCCAGCGATGCGGAGTTCGCACGCGCCCTTGGCGCGACCTACCACGAGGCCGAGGCCTTCTTCCAACTCTGAGTGTCAGCCTTCATTGTCGTGATCAAAGGCTGTGCAGTCCTCAAAGGCGGTGTGCCACTTAGCGTATTGCTCGCCGAAGATGCCCGGCCGAAACTCTAGCAACTCCTCCTTGTTCTTGGTAACGATGAGCGCACCAGTCATGGCTGTATTCGCTCCTTTTCGGAGGCAAGTGTGCTCATTCTATGTCATACGTTTGGTCCTCACAATCCAAATATACCTGCAGTGTGCAGGTTTCATGCTCCCAGCTTACCAGCCCGAATTGGAGAGGAAAGCCAGTGCAGACGATCGCCTTCAAACTTGCGGGGGATAATCCGGGATTTCGCCCTTCAATCAGGTCCCACAGCCGGAGCCAGGCAAGATGCCTGCAGCCCCACCAGGTACCCGCACCGAGTATAGCAACCAGTAGCGCGGGCAGCCCTAATTTCAGAGCCCAAAGCGCCAAGTGAGTTTTACCGTCAATCCAGTACTCCGCACTGATAAACAGGATCCCACATGCGAGAGTTCCGACGACAAGCGCGACGGCCAGGGCGCAAGCTCTGGTGCCCCCCCAGAAGCGCAGACCACGGGTCTCGTATTGGACGAGCAGCGATCTTCCTCGGTGCGGCCTCGACATTCTCCAGCGGCGGGGTGTGCGCAATGGAGTCTTCGAGATACGCCTGCACGCTGGGCGCGTCCGTCGCAGACACAGTCAGACTGGCGTATGTTTTGGCGCTCGTGGCGGCAGCGACCAGGTCGAAGACCACCAGCCCTCCCATGAGTTGCGAACTCCGCATGACAGAATCAGGCAGAAGACGACAACCACCCCGCTCAGAATTCTGAATGCCAGTTGGGGTAAGCAAAGTTGGGACGGGAGCGTCTGGGGCCGCAAATGAAGCAGCAAAAGGCCCAGGTCGCTAACCAGGTAACAGGGATCAGCACCAGAACCGAAAGCGAGGCAAGTGGCCAGCTCACCTAGGACAGGGCGATGGCAATGACCACAGTGGCGACCAGTCGGATACGAGTCCTTCCTATGCGCTGCCGTGCCTTCGCAGCCGCATGGTCGTGCGTGTGCATCCAGGTGATGAGGCCGACGCAGTTCTCGTCGGCATTGACGTCACGGCAGATCGCGTAGACTTCATCCGGTGTGGTCACGGTCGGCTTCCAGACCACCTCCACCGGAATTGCGGAGTCCGCATGGAATGCCGCAGCTATTTCTTTGGCATTGGCCGCCACCTGTTCGAGCGTCTCCGGCCCGTAGAGGTGCTGACTGCCGGTGACAAACCAAAGTGTACCTGTCTTGCTCATGCCAATGTTCTTCTATTTCTGCCCGTAGTAGGCATTCGCGCCATGCTTGCGGAGGTAATGCTTGTCCAAAAGAAACTGATCGACCGCGCCGATCTCGGGAGCCAGGGCGACGGTCGTGGTGGCCATCTTGGCGACCTCTTCCAGGATCTGGGCACTGATGACCGCCTTCATCGCGGTTGCTGCCCAGGTGAATGGTGCGTGACTCGAGACCAGGACGCCGGGAAGCTCATCGGCCTTTAGGTCATTCTCCGTGAAGTGCTCGGCGATCACCTTGCCGGTGTTGAGCTCGTTGGCGCTCTCAATCTCGGCATGGGTCAGGGGCCGGGTGCAGGGAACGGAGCCGTAGAACGTATCGGCATGGGTGGTGCCAAGGCATGGAATCTCGCGCTGGGCCTGCGCCCAGGCCGTGGCATAGGTCGAATGTGTGTGCACGATTCCGCCAATGGTGGGAAACGCGCGCTACAGGTGCCAATGG
>DMTJ01000505.1 GCA_003477185.1 Lentisphaeria bacterium | reverse complement strand
CAGTAGGCAGCGCACAACAGTGGGGATTTCCCAAGTGAGATCGACGCTCTCACGCTGCCAGCAGGAATAACCCTGAAGTGCCCAAGTGCAGAAGCTGACCTGGAGTACCACTATCGCTATTTCGGTCGCGGGCTCCGCGCCGATGTCGACAATCCGGAGCAGCTCCTATTGCTGGCAGATGTTCCATCGAATCATCCCTTTCAGGAGGGGATTAAGGTCGCGTTATTTGACGGCAACATCAATGGTTTCAAGGCTGCGAGCTATGCAGATCTTAAGGAAGGGGGAATTTCTTTCCCAAACGCCCCTGTTTTACTACCGGATCAGTAGACCGAGCAATCACCTCAGCGGTCTCTAATCAACTGAAAGATCCAAGGCAAAGTCGATTGCCGCAGAGACCGCCCGCATCAAAATCCTTGAAAGCGAAGTGACTAAGCCGCCAATTTTACCGCAGCTCACGCAATGCAGATGATCGCAGTTTACGACGCAAGCCTTTGGCATTCCATCTCGCTCATTCAGGA
This sequence comes from Lentisphaeria bacterium, assembly GCA_003477185.1. Classification (GTDB taxonomy): domain Bacteria; phylum Verrucomicrobiota; class Lentisphaeria; order JABSQK01; family UBA12247; genus UBA12247. The sequence continues at coordinate 10,045 of DMTJ01000505.1, read as the reverse complement.
AGACCTCGCTTGAAATGTCGCGAATGGTGGAGGTGATCTGCACCACGGTCACTTCGCCAAGGCGATTGATGATCAAGTCCCGCGCTACAAGCAGCACGGGACGGCGACGGTCGGGAGTCGGGAAGTTGCACCAGCGCACTTGACCACGCTTCAGCATCGCTCAACTCTCCGTCGTCCAACGTTAGAAACTCACCCGTCTGCACAGGAAATTTTGTATATCCATCCTGCTGCTGTTGCTCTCGGCGCTTGATGCCGCTGCGTTTTAGCGCAGCACGCAGCGGATCGCGAGTGAAGGCAGAGCGACTAGTCTTCAACTCAGCAGCCAAGGCATCAACCGCTGCGACTAATTCCGGTTTAAGGGTCATTTGAACAGTTCTCATACTCACCTCTTTAAGCAATGTGGATTCATATAGCTGTAAGTCGCCCTAGTCACGCATCCGTGCAAGCTATCAGCGCCTCTCCGTCCCCGTGGCAGATCCCTCTTCCACATAAATACATAATCCTTCAAGACAGCGGCATCTTCCTCGTGTAGAGTTACGCATGCGAAAAAATACTTTTCTAATCTTCCTTATTGCCCTCTCCCTCGTTTCCTGTGGGAAACCTGAGCCCGAACCAGAGAACAAAACCGTAAAAATTGGCATTCTTGTTCCGCTGGATATGCCGCTGGTCAAGCTGGGCGCCGGGATCAGTGGTGGAGTCCGACAGCGGGTTTCTGAGGCAAATCGTAAGCAGGAATTGGGCGAATACACGCATCTTGTGCTACAGACTCGATCCGTCTATGACAACTGGCAGATCGACGAGAAGATGCAATCTCCAAGTTCAGCCTACCGGAATCTTGTCAACGAAGGCGTAGTGGCCATCATCGGCCCTGTGACAGGCGATGTCTGTCACGAGATCATTAGCTCGATCGAAGCTAGCCAAACACCGACGATAACCCCGTCCGCTACACTCAATGGCCTGCCCGGCAAGAGCCAGTACCTGTTTCGTAACTGCTTCGATGACACCTTCCAGGCGAAGGCACTGGTGGATCACGCAGTTCGCCAGCAGGGACTGTTCAAGGCAGCCATTCTTACCCAAAAGGCGAGTTACGACGCCTCTGGCTTGGCGGACGCCTTCAAGGCAGCGTTCATCGAGGCGGGCGGTGAGATTGTCAGCGAGCAATCATACTTTAGCGGCGACAAGAGCTTTTTCCCGCAACTCAAGGCGATAAAGAAGGCTGGCGCCGAAATAGTTTTCCTTTCAGGACGCAGCCCCGATGTCCCTACCATCTTGGCCGGTGCCGAGTATATCCAAATGGAGCAACCGTTCTGTGGCAATATGTACTGGGACGATGACTTATTGCTGAACAACGCTGGCACCTCGATCTTCCGGAGCTTTTTCTGCGCAGCCTTTTCCGCTACCGATCCCCAGCCCGGCACTGTTGAGTTTATCGAAGCAATGAATGACAGAGACGTTTCGCCGAATTCCTACACTGCTCTTGGCTACGATGCTGCTGATCTGATCATCAAGGCCATCCAGACAGCTGGTGCCAGTGACCGCGCCTCGATTCTGCAGGGCCTGAAGCAGTTGGAAACGGTAGACCAGATCACTGGTCCTATGCAGTTTAACGTCGAGGGTGGTGCCATCAAGAGCGGCCTAATCCTCGGAGTCGAACCCCGCGACGGCCGCGCAGTACGCAAGTGGATCAGTACAGCCAAAGGCGAGTAATGGCCGGGGCCTAGATGAAGCCAAGCACTGCAATGCGTTCAGAACTGGGAAAGACCAGGCCCCTTGGTCGCTCTTGCTCCGCAGCCTGCGGCGCTGATGCCGCGAAACAGACAGACAAGCAGGATTCAATGACCCGCAAGCAAAAACCACAGAAGAATAGCAAGCATTCACACGAAGAATCCCCAAAGAAGAGCCGTGGCGGTAGCCAGCCCCCCACGCTGGACCGCCGCACAGTTCTTCGATTTATGGGCCAGACCGACTATCGCCCCATGCGATTCTCTGAGCTGGCAGAGGCCATGGGCCTCCAAGACGAGCAGACCGTCCAGCTTTCCGAGCTGCTGCACGACCTAAGGACCGAAGGCATAGTCGTTAATCTCAAGCACAAGGGCCTGGCCCTAGCCCGCGACACGGATTTGATTCGCGGCACCATCACCCTCACTCGCTCAGGGGCCGCCTTCGTCTCCGCTAAAGGCTCGAAGCGCGAGATCTTCATCCCTGGCAGTAACACCGGCACCGCCCTTCCTGGCGACACTGTTCTAGTACGCCTCACGAGAGGCCGAGAAGCAGCCGGATCCCGTCTTTCCGAAGGCGTCGTCGTACGTGTCGAAGAACGTGCCAACCGCACCATAGTAGGTGCCGTCCGCCGTGGACATCGCGCCTGGTTTGTCGAGCCAATGCAGGCGACCATCAGCCATCGTATCGTCGTGGCCGAGACTGCGGGTGCCCAGGAGGGCGACCGCGTCCTGGTGGAGCTAGACCCATGGGAAGATCCACAGCAGGCTCCTGAAGGGCGTATTGTCGAGGTGATCGGCCCCGAAGACGATCCGGCATTCGACACCCTCTCTGTGATCAAGTCCCACGACCTCCCGCTGGAATTCCCTGCGGCCGTCATCGACGAGGCAGAGAAAGCCACCATCGACGAGAGTACGATCGCCGAGCGCGTCGACTTCCGCAAGCGCTTTGTCTTTACCATCGATCCCGCCACTGCCCGCGATTTTGACGATGCCCTCTCTCTCGAGCGCACCAAGCTCGGTTGGCGCTTGGGCGTGCACATCGCAGACGTCAGTCATTTTGTCCAACCCGGTTCCGCCCTTGACGAATGCGCCCTTGAGCGCGCCACCAGCGTTTACCTGCCGGACCGCGTCATCCCGATGCTGCCCGAGCAACTCTCAAACGGCCTCTGCAGCCTCCAAGAGAACCGAGACCGCCTGGCATTCAGCGTCTTTATCACCCTCAGTGATGAGGCAGAGATCAAGAAAGTCAACTTTGCGGAGACCGTCATCCACAGCCGCCTTCGCCTCAGCTACGAGCAAGCGCTCGAAGTCCTGGAAGCGCCCGAGGACAAGCTCCCCGACTTCATTACCCGCAAGGCTGCGGATAAGCTCCTCGCAGTAAACCGTCTGGCGCGGAAACTGCGTGCAGAGCGCTTCGCCGCGGGATCCTTGGAAATGTCGGTCCCGGAAATCCGCATCGTCGTCGGCGATGATGGCCGCATTGAAGCACTCCAGCCCCAGACCACCGACGAGGCGCATCAGCTGATCGAAGAATGTATGATCCTGGCCAACCAGGAAGTCTGCCGCGCGCTGAGCCTCAAGGGCTGGACGCACATGCATCGCATTCACGAAGAGCCCGACCCGCTCAAGCTCGCCGAGCTCGAGGAACGTCTGGTCGCATCTGGCATCATTCCGGGCGATCTCACCCGCCGCGAGAACATGAATGCGCTCCTGGAAAACATCGCAGATCTGCCCACGGCCCATGCCTGGAACACTGCTGTGCTGCGTTCCCTCAAACGCGCCGCCTACTCCCACCAGCAAGTAGGGCACTACGGCCTTGCCAAAGAGTTTTACAGCCATTTCACCTCTCCTATCCGGCGCTACCCGGATCTCGTCGAGCATCGAATGCTGAAGGCCGCCTTGCTCCGCGCAAAGACCCCCTACCCGCCGCATGATGTTGCAGAGATTGCATTGCACTGCTCGGAACTTGAAAACCGGGCCAAGCGGGCAGAGCGCGACGTGGTCGAGCTGAAGAAGCTACGCTATTTCAGCGAACAACTCGAGCGTGGCAATCCCCTACCCTACCGGGTCATCGTAACCGATGTCCGCAATCACGGCGCAATGGTCGACATTCCCCAAGTCCAGGCCATCGGCATGGTGCACATCAGCCATCTCGAGCACGACTTCTTCGACTATGATGCAGCGCGTAGGGAACTTCGCGGCCGCCGCACGGGCGACGTGATCACCACCGGCACAGAGTTGTCCGTGATCGTTGCCAAAGTCAACGTGGCCAAGCGCTTTCTGGATTTCATCCCGGTGAGCATTGACCCCAAGCCCGGGACCAAGGCCAAGAAGAAAGGCAGCAAGCCAGCTCGGCCACCTGCCAAAGACGCCAAAAACGCTAGAAGCTCAAAGCGCCCTAAAAGTGCAAAGCAGGAAAAGCGTGACAAGAAGAGGCGCGGCTGAGGCTAGCTCAGTCCACGTAGCCGCCCAAATCTGCGACCGGAGCACCCAAAGGCACGTCTTCCTGCCGACGGCGCAACGCATAGCGACGATAGCCGCCAAGCACCATGGCAAACGCGATAGCGCACAGATAGAAGCCAAAGTGGTCGTGGTGAATTGGCAACACGCCCTCCAGCAGAATATCAAGAATCACCGCACCGTGTATTCCCGTGTCCGCTCGCGAGGCGAAATAACCGCGCTGCCAGAAGTAGATCATCGCGCTCGCCATGGCCACGGTCCAGATCACCGCTGTGGTCACCACCCAGCGGTACGCATCCTGGCTGCCCATTGCGTCTGTAAGCGCGTACCAGATATGAAAGATCGCCAAATATAGAATGGTGAGAATTACACTGAAGTGCCAATCTTTCATACTCGTTCATTCCTTTTTCAAGTGTAGCATCCTCGTGGCCGCGCTGGCGGCACCGAATCCATTGTCGATATTCACTACAGTGATCCCAGAAGCACAAGAATTCAACATCCCGAGCAAAGATGATAGTCCCTGAAAGCTTGCACCATACCCCACACTAGTGGGAACAGCTATGACAGGAGCTGCAACAAGCCCACCCAGCACACTCGGCAACGCTCCTTCCATTCCTGCAACGACAATGACGATGTCACATTCCCGAATCTCTTCGAGCCGACGCACCAGCCGGTGAATGCCAGCCACGCCCACATCTGAGATCTGCACGGCTGCCACCCCAAAGAACGCCAGGGTCCGCATCGCCTCCCCAGATACCGGTGCATCCGATGCCCCCGCGGAAACCACAGCCACGCACCCACACCGCCGTGGAACCGGCGCGCTGAGCAGCTGCCAGGTACGCGCGACCTCATCGCTCTGCGCACTTTCATAACCCATTGCAAGCTCCTTTGCGATCTCCGCACGAATCCGCGTAATCAGGACGTTCCTCCCGGCCGCGGCCATGCTCGCCACGATGCTCCGCAGCTGTGAATTGCTCTTTCCCGCACCAAACACCACCTCAGGCTGCCCACAGCGCACATCGCGCTCGAGGTCCAAAACCACATCGTCTACCTCCAGGATCGCGCGCAGCTCACAACGCGCCTCGTCTGGTGCCACGCTCCCCTCAGCGACTCGTTGGAGCAGCTTATCCAGATCCTGCTCAGAAATCATGCGCCCACCTTCAAGGTAGCACGGCAGCGCGCGATGCGGTTTAGATGTTCCTTGTTCCAGGCCGGCAACGCGTTGCTCGCGGTCAGATTATCCAAGCGCGCTAACCGCGCCTGCGCACGCTGAAATTCCCCTTCCTCCAGCATGCTCTCCAGACCCGAAACCACACCCTCCACGACGATACCCACAACGTCTTTCGGCAAGCCCGGCCCATTCGCCAGACGCGCCAACAGAGAATCAATCAAAGCCTGATAGCGCACATCGAACACTCCGTTCCACGTCACTGAAGGATGATTGCGGACCGCGTCCAGCAGCTTCAGATGTTCAATCGCCCCGGCCAGCCCGCCAGCATCGAGGCGTTGTTCGCAAGCAGCCAGGCAGCTGTCAATCAGGTACGTGACCCGCAGTCCCAGCAGTTGCGTCCGCAACGCCCGAAACGCTGCCCGATCATCGTCCGTCATAGCCATGGCACCGTGCACTTTCGCAGGCAGTCCCCGATATGTCTGCAGCGTCTTGAACGCGTCTGCAAAATCGCCAGAGTCCATCCCCACCTTCAGACGCAGCAGCCAGCTCTCAGCCAGCGCCTGGCGTACGTCATCCGGCACCGCGCTCGCGCGACGCGTGATCGCCTCGTTGACTGTCGCCTGCACAGCCAGTGTGGCCTGCCGGCAATCCTTCCATAATAACGTCGGATCCAAACTCGCCCGTTCAGCCTCTAGAATTGCGCGTTGCGAAGTCCGCATCGCCACGATCTGCGCTTGCCCGGCATCCACAAGCCGTTGCACATCACGCACCTCATGCATCCGCCCACCGACCAAGAGCGAGCTCAGCACCATCACCACCGCTAGCAGACCCGCGGCCAGCGGTTTCCGCCGTGCATACTTGGTCACATGATCGTAAATCGTGCTTCGCCGCGCCGAAATCGGCTGCAAGTCAATCGCCCGTTGCACGTCCGCATGCAGCAGCTTTGCATTGTCGTAGCGGGCGTTTGGCGCCTGCGCCAGTGCCTTCCCGCAAATACTGGCGAACTCCTTCGAATCGGTAATTGGCGGAAATTCAGCAGCCTTGATCGCCGCCAGCGTCTCGCGCACAGTTTCCTTCGCGAACGGGTGCGTGCCGGTCACAATCTCATACAAGATGATGCCGATTGCGAACACGTCCGACTGATAGCCGATACGCTTCACCATCCCCATCGCCTGCTCCGGGGACATATAGTTTGGCGTGCCCTTCGCTTGTCCGGGCTGCGTCAAGTTCAGATCTCCTTCATTCACTGCCAGCTTGCAGGTCACCGACGCTGGCGTTTCGTCGTCCGCGTTGAAATCCTTCGCAATCCCCCAATCCATTACGTAGATCTGGTCAAACTCTTCCACCATGATGTTCTCTGGCTTGACGTCCCGATGCGCCACGCCCTTGCTGTGCGCAAACGCCACAATCTCGCAGACACGCTCCATGATCCGCAACAACCGCCGCCGCGGCCATTCCGCCGGCTTCTCCTTCGCCTCGCGCAGAATTTCCCGTAAGGTCAACCCGTCCACGCGCTCCATCGCAAAAAACAAAGCACCGTTCAGCACGCCGATGTCATGAATCGGCACGATCCCAGGATGATGCAAGCGGGCCGTAAGCATCCCCTCGCGCAAGAATCGCTGCACGGCCAAATCCGATTTATGCTGGCCGATCAGCAAAGATTTGATCGCCACCTGTCGCCGCAAATGCGTGTCGATCGCGAGACTAACGGTGGCCTCCCCGCCGCGGCCGATCTCATCCAACAGTCGATACCGATCCCCAGCATCTGGTAACGTCGCCCAGCGATCGTTCTTCAGTGCGCCGAGAGGCTTTGCCCGCTTGCGTACCGTGGCTGGCATTAGCCGGCGTCCACGAACGCTCGAACCGTTCCGATCGTGTCGGCAGCCCGCACGAAAGTTTCACCGATCAGAAAGCGTCGAATCCCAACTTTTGTGAACTCCGCAATATCCGCTGGCTGCTTCAGCCCGGATTCCGCCACGATAGCCGTGCCCTCCGGTGCCAGCTTGCTCAGCTCGAAGGTGATCTCCTGATTGGTCGAGAACGTCTTCAAGTTTCGATTATTGATTCCCAGCAGGTCAAACTCAACGTTGGCTACAGCCCGATCAATCTCTTCGGCGGTGTGCGTTTCTGCCAGCACATCCATGCCCAGCTCCTGCGCCAACTGAGACAGCTCCCGCGCCTGCGAATCGCTGAGAATCGCCAAGATCAGCAAGACGCAGTCCGCGCCGAGCGCCCGCGATTCATACAGCTGGTATGAATCGATGATGAAGTCCTTGCGCAGCATAGGCAGCTTCACCTGCTCTCGTACGACTGCGAAGTCCGCATCCGCGCCATAGAAGAAATGTTCGTCGGTAAGCACCGACAACGCGGCCGCACCGCCATTTTCATACCTGCTCGCCTGCTCGGCGGCATCCAGACCCGGAAACAAAAGACCTAGCGACGGGGAACCGCGCTTCACTTCTGCGATGATCGCAGCTTCCGTGGCAGCAGTCCGCGTGAGCGCAGTGGCAAAGCCACGGGTCGCGGGAGCCGCCTGGGCAAGCGCCAGCGTCTCCGCCGGAGACCGCTGTTGCTTCCGGTTCGCGATTTCGGTTTTCTTGTACGCGACGATTTCGTCGAGAATTGTAGTCATTGTGATCCCATGTGCCCAGTACGCAGTAGTGGCAATATACACGCCCCTGCTTATCTTCCGCCCCTTTTTACCGCTCTAACCCAAGCAGGTCCTCATACCATGCGCACACTCCTCTTCCTCCTGGCAACCGCAAGCATTCTGTTCGCGGATTCCGTCACCACCAATGATGGCTCCATTCTGAATGGAACGCTCAGCAACTATTCCACCGATGCCGTCACCATCCAGACCGATTTCGCTGGCGCAGTCACCATTCAGCGCGCGGCGATCAAAGAGATTCGCAGCAGCGAGCAACGTTACTACCGGTTGAGCAGCGGCAACACGCTGTTGGGCGGGCTGACGATCTCTGGCGACAACAAGACCATCCAGACTGCGAACGGCGCCATGAACGTCACCAATGACACCATCTCCGCCACCTGGGGCCAGGGGGAAGACGACCCCGCAGTAGCCGTCGTCAAAAATGCGGCCAGCCATTGGACCTACGAGGCGGCCTTTGACCTCGCCGGCAAGAGCGGCAATACCGAGAAGATGGCCGTTGGCGGCCGCCTGGCTGCCACCCTCGCAAGCCCTGAGGAAAAGCTGCTGCTGTTCATCTCTGGGAAAAACGCCGAAGAAAACGGCGAACTGACTGAGAAAGAGATCAAGGGCGGCATCGATTTCGAACGCAAGACCGTGAAGCCATTCTCATGGTACACGCGCGTCGGCATGGAGCATGATGAGATCGAGAAGCTGGACATGCGCACCACGGCAGCTGCCGGTCTCGGCATGTATCTCATCGAAAAGGAAGATCACGAGCTGCGCGGTCGCCTCGGTCTCCAGGTCACCCACGAATCCTACGAGACCGGGACCAACGAGACCAGCCCCGGTATCGATGTGGGCCTGTACCAGAAACTCAAGCTCGCCAGCTACGTCTTCACGACCAACGTCGAATACAAACCTGCGTTCGAAGACTTCTCGCGCTACACCGTCGCCCATGAGAGTCACGTCGGCATTCCGCTAGCCAAGAACTGGGCAATGCGCTTGGGCGTCACTAACGACTATAACAGCCAGCCGGCTGGCGGGACCGAAGAGCTCGACACTGGCTACTTCGCCCATCTCGTCCTGAAGTGGCAGTAAACACCCCCGATCACAGAGCTTGCGAACTCCGCAACGCTCGCTAGATTACCCGGCTTGCCGCAGATCGTGGCATGCTTTTAAACTTATGAAGCCGAATGAGGAACAACATGTACGCAATTATTGAAAGCGGCAGTAAGCAATACCGAGTTGAAACCGGTGACCAAGTAGATCTCGAATTGCTCGAATCAGCAGAAGACGGTAGCGTCGACTTCGACCGCGTCCTCGCAGTCGGGGACGGCGATGATGTAGAGTTTGGCACACCTCTTCTGGAAAACGCATCCGTAACCGGGCGTCTGATCCAAGAGGGCCGCGCCGAGAAACTTGTCGTCTTCAAGATGAAGCGCCGCAAAGGCTATCGTAAGAAGCAAGGCCATCGCCAGAGCTTCGCACGCGTTGAGATTCTCAACATTTCCCGCGGCTGACCCAAGGAATGATTGGCTGCGCCTTCTGCGAAATTCTGCGGGGCAAAGCGGCAGCAGAGCGACTCTATGATGGCGAGCATTGTGTCGCCTTTCTGGACGTCGCGCCTATCAATCCTGGACACGCGCTGATCGTGCCCAGAGGCCATCACGTTAGTTTGACGACGGTCCCCGCCGAAGCGCTTGCTGAGATTATGACCATCGCTCCGCGTTTGGGGCAGGCCTTGGCGCGCGAGACCGACTGCGACGGCTTCAACCTGCATCTGGCAAATGGTACCTGTGCAGGGCAAGCTGTCCCGCACGCCCACTTGCATGTCATCCCGCGCAGTGGTACTGATGGGTTCACTTGGAACTGGCGCACGCTCCCGCGCGACGATGCGCAGTCCGCAGAACTTACAGCAGCAATCCACAGGAGACTCGGCACGTGAACCAGAACGAATACCATCGTCAGGTTTGCCGGATCGCAGGTGAAGACGGGCGCTACGAGCCCGCAGCCTTTGCTTTTGTCCAGCACGCAGTGCAATATGCT